>NZ_RJVR01000048.1 GCF_003999195.1 Streptomyces soli | reverse complement strand
GTTGGTATCGGATGGGCCGTCCGGTGGGCGCGGAAGCGGGACCTGCGCTCGGTCTCGCTCACCACTCTTGAGACCGACGCCGGGTAGCGCGTCCCGGCCGGCTGTCCACCTGGCGGCCAACGGCGTGCCGCCGCCGGCCGCCAGGTGGACAGCCGCGTTGTTCATGGCAACTAGGCAAGCGGTGCCATCGCCCTTGACAGGGGATGGCTGCGCCTTCGACATCGTCGTTTACAGGGGCTGGCCATGTCGGCCGATGGGAAGGGGCAGGTCGGGCACGCGGGCGGAGGGCGCTGTCACGTTGGCTGATGGGGTGGGATGATCTTCGGGTTGATCGTGGTGGAGGGGGAGTCGTCCGTGGAGAGTACGTCGCCGTCGTACAAGGGGCACCGGTACCCGGTCGAGGTGATCTCCCACTGCGTGTGGCTGTACTTCCGCTTCGCACCACAACCGGCTGGTCAGCCGCGCGCCGGCCGGTATCTGGGCGATCTGCTCGGTGAACGACCGCCGGGGACACTGCGGCTCACGGCAGTACCAGCGGCGCTTGTGCCACCAGAACACCAAGCCGCTTTCTCCGTAAGGGAGATCACGCGGCCGGGTCACCGCCGAGCCCTTCACCCGGGACGCGAACACCCCGCAGGTCGGGCACGCCCGCGCAGACTCATCCGCCGTGACCAGATGAACCCGGCGGCTGCCGTCCTGGAGCCGCTCGACACGTTCGACGGACACCCCGTCAAGGTCGAGCAGCAACGTCGTATCGTTGACCAAGCCCGTGGCTCCTGCATGATCGTTCTGCGTAGAGAACAGAAATGATCACGCATGACCACGGGCGCTCTGCATCCAGGGCCGACGACCACCAATATGATCCTCACGCTTCGTGACGACTGGTCAGCCTCCACAGCCGAGTGCACCGCTCAAGTTCGTAGACCCGCAAAAACCCGCAGCGCAACACCCTCCCCATCCTCCGCCTGGACCCCATCCCCTACAAGGACGGCGCGGACCTGACCTGGCCCCGCCCGCCTGGTCAAAGGCTTCGAAAAACAGCTACGCCTGCACCGCCTCGCCGAAGGCGACCTCACCCGCCACGCCACATACCTCCACCAACGCACCGGAGGCCGCCTGCTCTACCTGTCCCACCTCGTCTGCCAAGCCGTACAAACAGCCATCCACGCAGGCGAAGAGACCATCACCCTCGAGCTGATGGAATCCATCAACATCGGCTACACCAGCAGGAAGAGTAGTTGAGTCATCCGACGCATCTGTGCCTCATCGGCTGGTCCCGCGGCACGCATCCTGAGGGCTTGGTCTTCTACGCCGCGAGGAGGTACGTGCTCAGGTATCAGACGCCGTCACTCCTCCCGGCGACCGGCGATCCACAAAGCCCGGACCATGTCAGCCGCCGCCCGACGCCGCGCAGGCTTTCCCGAGTACACCGCAGTGACGGCGAAGACACCGATCAGCAGCAGGTAGACGGAAACGACGACCAGAAGGGCTAGTAGCGGCACCCGAGCGAGGAGCGGAAAGATCGTCGTCATAGCGACTCCCGTCGGCGTTGAATTCGCTCCCCCGGCCGCGACCGCTACCGCTTCACCCGGCTGCGGACGGCGAGAGCGGCGAGTCCGAGTAGGGCGGGTTCGAGGATGCGGGAGGTCATCTCGATGTAGGTTCCGGCGGTGGTCAGGTCCTGCTCGGAAGACCGGAAGACCACGGAGTTGATAACTACCCTCAAGGCTTTATCGAACCGTTCCGCTGACAGGCGCCGATTGTACGGCCCTTGCGGGTTGGCGGGATCCGCCTTCTCTGTGGTCAGGATAATGCTGGTACCGGTGACCCGCCCGGTGCTCCTCGGTCTGGGATCGTCCTGCGGCACGCCCCACAACATCATCGCCAGCACGGTGGCGGTCATGGCCAGCAGCAGCCAGCCGAGGGCGCGTGTCGCCCGCAGGCCGTACCCGGAGGCCGCCCAGTACAGGAGGAGGAGTGCCCGTTCTCCCCAGGACGATTCGGGGTCGTGGCGCCGCATCTCCATCTCGCCGTAGTAGAAGTCGGCCGCTCCCGGCTCGTTTTTTCCGTCCTCGAGGGCCTTGCGCAACTGGCGGTAGACCGGCGCCAGCACCGCGGGCTGGCGTACGTCCGTACCCTCCGGAGCGGGCGTCCATCCGTGCGCGCCATGCTGGGCGGCGCGCCAGTAGTGTTCCTCGGCCAGGGTCCGGCGGCGTGTCCAGCGCACCGGCCGCCACCCACGGAGGTGTATTCCCGACGGGGCCAGCAGGAGGGGGCACCGCCCCTCGAGCTTCAACTGGTCGAGGTGCACGGTCTCCACGAACAGGCAGTCGGTCAGGTCCACGTCGGCGAGCACCAGGTGTGCGGCATCGGTGCCCTTGAGGGATGTGACGCGCACCCGTGGATCAGTGAGACCGCGTTCGTCCGTCTCCGTGCCGTCGTCCGTGACGAACGGACGGGAACGGCCTGCGACACTCACCGGGAATTCCAGGACGGCGTCGCCGAGGTCCACTGTGGCATGGCGGAGGCGAAGCGCAGCGGTCGATCCCCATCGCGTCTGCCGGCAGCGCACAGCTTTCGCCGCCGCCTCGACCGTCACTGCGGACTGGAAGTCGGCCTCGGACAGGTCCAGCAGTCCCGCAAAGACCAGGGGGCCCAGTCGTGCCGTGCGTAGGAAGGTTGCCTTCCAGAAGGTGACGTCACCTCGTATGTCGGCTCTATGGAATTCCGCGTCACCTCCGATCGTCACCCCGGTGAATGCCGCGCCTTTATCGAAAAACGCGTCACCGAAGGAGACGTCCTGACCCATCGTCGCCCCGCCGAAGCAGGCTTCCTGATGAAATTGCGCCCCGTCGAACCAGGCCGTGTGCGCGATGTTCGCATCGTCGAACCGGGCGTCCTGCTCGAAGGTCGCCCCGTCGAACCAGGCCGCACCTGAGACGATTATCCCGACGAACCCGGCCACTTCCTTGAACGTAACTCCGGTGAACTCGGCGTTTTTGCCGGTGATCAGCCCGTCGAAGACGGCGCGGCCGCCAACCTCCCCGACATGGAACCGCAAGGTGGCACCGATCGAGGCTTGCCGGAACCAGACTCCGGCGTGCATCTCCACACCGTCGAACCAGGCGTCCCCTGCGACCTTCATCTCCCCGAACCGGACGTCCGAGTCGAATCTCGTCCCGCGGAAGCAGACGCTGCTGTCAAAGCACGCCTTCCCGAAAGAACCCACGCCGGTGAAGTCGACCTGGTCGAACTGCACGTCGCCAGCGAAGTGCGCCTCGTCGAACTCGGCACGCCCCACGCGGTGCCGTCCGGTCTCCGGGTCCCGGAGGACGGTAAGCAACTCGTCCAGGAGGCTCTGCGTGAAGCGTGTGCCTCGGTGGTCCAGGTCGGCGCCGGGTGCCAGACCGGCCTGGTGTTCTGCACGCTCGGAGGCACTGAGGTGTGCCAGGCACGCTGGGTACGCTTCGGTTCTGCGGCCGTAGCAACGGCCCGTGGCATCGTGATACTCGCATTGCGGCCAGTCGGGGGCTTCGGATGCCGTGGTGTCCGATGGTGAGGTGATGGCCGTACTCCTTCGGCGGACGCATGTCGCTGATCACGTATCGGTCCCGTCCCGGCGGCTCATGGGGCAAAAAGTGTGACGACCTTTCGATCAGCCCGGTTCGGCCCTTCGGCCACGGCCTCCACCACCCATCTCCCGGGTCCGACTTCCAGCTCCGCCCGGAACAGGTCCGGCGTTGTCGCGGTGAAGACAACCGGCTGTCTGACCGGCCGCCCGACGCGCCACATGAAGGCCCGCACGTTCCGTTCGCGGAGGCTGGCTCCCACGACCGAAGCCTCGAACGGCTTGCTCGCGGGGGCCACGTCGGGGACGTAGAGGGTAATTTGTTCGTCACCGGCGAGCATGCCACCGGCCGGATCCCCCTTCCGGACGGCTGCAAGGGTCTCGCCAACCGCAGCGGCACTCGCCATGTCCCCGTTCCGGTGGTCGGTCCAGAGCATGGCGCTCTCATCCTGGACAGCCCACTCCGCGACAGCGGACTCGCGCGGTACGGTTCCGTCGCCGGGCGCGAGAAAGTTGTCGTCGCTCTTCATGACCAGGCGCGATCCGTCGGAGGAGAGCCCGATGGTCCGTACCGTCGGAAAAGCCGTGCTTCCTACGCAGTACACCTGGTACGGAAGGCGACCGTCTGTGTCAGTGTGCCGATGCGCCTCGCGCGCCGCCTGGAACCTCCTGTGGAAGGACACCGCCTCTTCGACCACAGCGGTGGGCAGGTCGGGAACGGGATACCGGCTGTCGGCGACGGTGCGAAGACGGCTCTTCCCCTTGACGCGGACCGCGTCGTAGACCGGCAGCAACTGGGCCACCGACGGCAGGGTGAGGGCGAAGTCGCGCAGCACCTCGTTCAGCATGCGAGCGTCCGCGCCCAGGTCCTCGTCGTCTCCCACCGCGTGACCGGTCAGAAGCCGGACGGCCTGAGCCAGGCCCTGCTGGGGCGTACCCAGCGTGACCAGTGCTCTGGCGGTCTCCCGGCCGCCCGAGCACTCGAGGTAGTGGCGGCCGACCAGCCCTCCCGTGGAGTGACAGACGAGGATGACCTTCGGGTCGTCCGGACGGCCCGGATAGTGCCTGTCCACCTGCTCGCACCACCGGGCCAGTTCCCGCTGCACCCGTGCGTTCAGCTGGTCGGCGACAAGGCGGTGGGATAGGCGCCAGTCGTACGGAAAGGGTACGTACTGGCCCTCGACCGGATCACCGAGTGACGCGCGGATGTCGGGATATCCCATGCAGGAAAGGAGCCCGGGCATCGAGTCCGGCACCGTGAGCAACTCGTCCGCCACCAGCCGGAAACGCTCGTCGGGCAACTCGTCGCCGAGGCCCGGGGGAAGGGCCAGCTCGGCCAGAGCCGGTGCGGAAGGTCCGGAACCGAGCAGGGCGTTGCCGTACTCGTCCCAGATGTCCCTGCCGTCCCTGCGCAGCCGACTGCCGAGGAATCCCGGTACGAAAACCACGAGGTCGTGCTTCATCGCGCCCTCCTGCGTCACACGCGCGTACGCGTCGTCATGCGTTGGTCCTGCCCCGTCACACGGTCTGTGCGCCCGTTTCACACTGATGTGGGGACCGGTCCTCGGACGCGAAGACGGCCTGAGGCAACCGGATCAGATCGCATCGGTCGTTTCCCTGGAGCGCCACCACCAGGCCCTCCGGGTCCTGGGCGGCGTCCACGGCGTGCACGGCATATCCACGCCAAGGGACGCCCCATTCGTGCAACCACCTTCTGGTTGCCACGTCCCACGCGCGTGGTGCCGTCCGTTCGTCGCACACCAGCAGCACGGGCCGCTCCGGAGGACCGGCGAACGCCAACGACGTCACCTTCCGGACTTCTCCCGGAAGCCGCTTCGGAGCCAGGACGAATCCGGCCGAGCAGTCCTTCACGTAGACGCCACCGTCCACCCAGGCCAGCACGGGAAAGGATTCCTCGTCCTCCGGGTCGTACCGTTCCCCCAGTGTCAGATGGGCCGGGCGCATGGACGTGATGGGGTGTTCCTCCTTGGGGCGCTTCTCGCCATGTTTCCACAGAAGCAGCCCGTCGCTGAGGTCGGCGGCCAGCCAGTACGTCCCGTCCCGCATGACCTTGGCGTCGATTCCGCAGCAGTGCTGCCCGGCCCACGTGGGTCTCCCCGCACGCCAGCCGCTGGAGGCGTCAACCGGCATGTCCGCGTGGACGATCCGCCCTCTGTCCGCGACGGTGATCCGCAGCCTGTCCGAGGACGGGTCGACGACGAGGCCGAGGGACGGGATGCGTTCCCCGGCGTCTCCCCCGAGCCCGAGATCGTGCTGGGCCTCGACGGACAGGTCCTCGGACAGCCGCCACATCCGTACGGTGCGCTCCGCCGCGGCAACCACCACCCACCCGCCTGCCGCCTGCACCGCTCCCACCGCGGTCACCAGCTTTTGGTGGGTGAGGACGGTGACCGCAGTCGTGGCCGGAGCGCCCGGGCCCGGGCGGGAGACCAGGATGTGGTCGCCCCAGGTGCGGCACAGGAGTGGCGGCCCATGGGGCGCTTCGGCCAGGGCGACCGCCGGTCTCTGGTTGCTGGGCCGCCGTCGGGTTCCGTGTTTCGCCTTCAGCGCGGAAGCCACGTCTAGCATGCGGATGTCGGGGCCGTCGGCCACAGCGAGCAGTCCCTGGCCACCGGGTTCGAAGGCCATGGCTCCGTCCCGGGGCGCCGCCAGCTGGAACGCCGTTTCCCGTTGCGATCCTTCGACGGCCCAAACGCGGACGGTGACCTCTTCGTAGCCGGCGATGAGCAGGTCGTCGCCATGACGGCCGAAAGCCAGTCCCCGGGCGGGGGACTTGAGTTGCTGGACAAGCCGTACCGTGGGTGGCAGAAGGGGCGCCGCCGGACCGTCTCGCAGCGCCAGACGCGCACATGGTGTCCGTCGGCGACCGCGATCCAGCCTTGTTGCACTTCGCTTTGTATCTCCCCGACCGGTGACCCGCGCCCTGTCTCGGAGATCGCCGTGGCAGCCAGAGCGGGCGCGTCGAGTTCGCCGAGGTCCGTCCGCGCCTCGAGGAGGCCGTCGGCCCCTTTGATGCCCCGGTCGACCTCGAACAGCTCGGCGCGGCCTCCTGCGGCCAGCACGAACAGGCGGGACTCCATTCGCAGTGTAGCGAGCCGCTGGACGTCCATCCCGCGGATGTCCGTCAGGTGGGTGCCGTGCCGGGGCATGCCGCCCTTCCAGGACCACATCCACATCCGCCGTCCGTCCGCCGCGAGAACGACGGTTTCCGATGCCCGCTCGGCCGCGGCCAGGGCTCTGACGACGCCGCCCCAGCGATAGACGTGGTCGGGCAGACGGGATCCGGAGTTCCAGAAATAGACGGCCCTGTCGTCACGGGCGACGGTGGTCCATTGCGGCCCCGCCCCCACCTCCCTGACCTCGGTGAGGGCGCTTGCTCGCTCATCCGACGATCCGCGGGTACGACGTGTCAACAGCCGGGTGCCCGACTCCGGGTGTAGGACCAGGACCTCGCCGCGTCCGCCGGCGGTCAGCGTGTCGCCGAGCACGAGTTCCGCCGCCCCCGTACCGGCGCGCCAACTCAGCGCTCTGGCCCCGCCCAGGGGAGCGGCACGGCGCCATTCCAGGGGGTCCGGGCTCCTGTCGGTCCAGTACTCCTGCCACGGCAGGAAACCGTCGGTCCTCACCAGCGCCTGGTAGGCCCCGTCCCGGTGGCTGACGAAGGCGGTGGCCCTCATCAGGGCCTTACGGGAGAGCAAGGCTTCCGAGGGCAGCGGGAAGGACGACTTGGCGAAGGCGCCCGCGACCCGCCCGTACAGGGCTGCCTCGTCGCAGTCCCGGGCGAGGGAGGCTGCGAGCGGCAGCATGACGTCCGGGTTGGTCCGCAGTAGGAACGTCACATCCTGGAAGAGCTTTCGCAGTTCCTGCGGCCCGGCCTGTGCGGCATGAGCTCCCAGATAGTCGGAGGTGTAGTCGTCTGCGTCGCTCCAGTCGTTCCCGGTCTGGGTGCGAAGTGCCTTCACGACCTTCCGGTGGGCGCCTTGTGTGTCGAGTCCGGCGCCGGTGAGGAAGAACTCGCCGTAGCTGGGATGGGCGAGTTGACAGGTCGAGTAACCTGCCTTGTTGCCGCGCGGAGCGTTCTGCGAGGCGACGATGCCACCGCTGGCGCTCTGGCACACCTGCCGCAGATCCCCGAGAGTGATCTCGCAGGTGCCCTGGTTCCGCAATGCGTTGGCCATCGACAGCCAGGTTCTTCCCGGCGGCAAGCCGGGCCCCTGGAGCACGGCCAGTGCGCGCAGGACTTCGTGCGCGCGCTCCGCCCCCCGCTGTGCCGTGAGGTGGTCCACCTCCTCGGCGAGGCGTGTGTGCAGGTCCATACTGCCGGACCTGATCCAGGACGACAGCTCTTCCTCGGTGACGGGCCGGGGCCGGCGGGCGAGTTCCGCCGCGGCCAGACGGGCCACCAGGAACGAGCCGTGGCTGCTCGCCGCGATGCGCTGGGCGGTCCCGTCACGGGCGTCGTCCCTCTCCGGCCCCTGGTACGGGGAGCCTTCCGTGTTGAGCACCGACAGGGCCATGTCCGTGATGCTTCTTCGTGTCTCCTCGTCGTCTCCGAGGACCACGGGACCGACGCTCTGGTCCAGCGTGTCGAGCAGTGACTCCTCCTCTGCGGGCGCGGTGGTACGCCTGCGGGGCTGTGCCCGTGTGCCGACGACGAGGCGGACGCCCGAAAGGCCGGACAGGGGGTTGAGCAGGTGCCGGGCGATGTCATGCGCCTGGTCCGGGAGCGCTTCGTCGAGGGCATCGAAGAGCAGGTTCACGGAGCCGGCTTTGGAGACCAGGGCATCGACAGCCCTG
Organism: Streptomyces soli; assembly: GCF_003999195.1. GTDB lineage: Bacteria > Actinomycetota > Actinomycetes > Streptomycetales > Streptomycetaceae > Actinacidiphila > Actinacidiphila soli. The sequence continues at coordinate 3,991 of NZ_RJVR01000048.1, read as the reverse complement.
CAGCACCGCTCCGGAGTGATCGGCCCTTCGGGCAGCGCCTCCATCTCCTCGAAGTACGACAGGACATGCCACAGTGCCGTGACCAGCGAGTGGACCGAGTGGCCCTTGCAACTCAGGGCGGCATGCACCGTGCCCGTTCGCGGCAGTGTCGAAGGGTCAGTCTCCGGCCCAAGAGTCTCCCGCCACTCCGGTACCGAGGTCAGGGCGAGACGGCCGAGCAGAGCGGTCTTCCCCGCCCCCGCCAGGCCTGTCACCACGAGCAGCCCCATCGGGTGGGTGTCCATCCACCGCACAATCCGGGCCAGGGCACGCTGCCTGCCCGCGAAGTGACGACTGAGATGGCTGTCCTTCTCAAGCCCGAACTGCTCGGCCTCGGCCCAGGGCTTGCGTCCCACCAGCGTCGCGGGTGTATAGATCCGCCGCTCACCGTCCCGGAAGTGAGGGTTGAGCAGAAAACTGTTGGGGAGCGAGCGGACCTCCTTGCAATCCGGGCGCTGCGCGGGCTCGTCGAAACCGGAGGCCGCTGCCTCGGCATCCACGGCGTCCCGCAGGTACGGCAGGGGCAGGTAGAGTGCCGAGGGATCGAAGGGGCGGGCATGGTCCGGTGCCACGAAGTCCGGCTTGGCCAGAGCTTCCTTCAGCCACTTCACCCAGCGGCCTTCGGAAACCTGCGTGTCGAACCCCGAGGTGCCGATGACGGCGAAGCCGGCCCGTCGGTTCTGTCGTGCCCTGTCCACGCTGGTCCGCTCCAGGTCCAGTGCGTGGCGCAGCGCGGCGGTGAGGTGGCTGTGGGAAAAGCAGGCATCCACGATCAGGAGAGTGTCGGTCTCACAGTCGGGGCGCAGGAGACGGTCCATGAGATCCGTCAGGGCAAGAGCAGACTCGGGTGCGAACCGGCCGGACTCCCAGGAGTCGGCACAGGCCAGGAAGTATCCCTCACGCCCTCGGTGGAAACCGTGTCCCGTCCAGTAGAGGATCTTTCGCTCGGCGTCGTGGGCGAGGAAGTTCTCGAGGCCATCCCAGAGCTGCCGACGGCTGGTTCCTCCTTCGTCGATGGTCCTGCAGTCCCCGAACCCCAGTCGTTCGCGGGCGATCTCGGTGAACTCGTCGCGGACGCCCGCCAGGTGCGGCCGCCTCAGTTCCTGTCGCCTGCTCCGGTCGGGATGCGCGTAGTCGGACACCACCACGGTGCCCACCAGGGACGAAGATTGCCGTGCGGACCTCACAAGCGACAGGTTGGTGCCCACATCGCTCCGTATCATGGTGGTGTCTGCGGTCACAGCTCTGTTCTGTTCACAACAGAGCTTACTCGGGGGGGAGTTGAGGATGGATCGGGACAGGTTCACCGTGGTCGGCCGGGAGACCGGCTGCCATATCTTCGAGGGCGACGGGACCCGTCCCATCCTGGAGGAGAACGTCCACGTCAGGTACCGGCCGCAGCGGGTAGAGTTCCCGGCGGAGATCGGTGAGTGGCGGCACACCATCGAGGCAGAGGAACAGCGCAAGGCGGCCCGAGGGCTACCGCATCGCTGGAACAACGACCGCTTCGCCGTCGAGCGGGTGGTCGTGGCCCGCACTCACCTGGCCGAGGAACCTGTGGTCACCGTCTCCCTGCAGACGCCGACTACTACGACTTCCTCACCACGTCACTCAATCTGGAGCGCCGGCAGGAGAACGGCCATACCCTGCGCGAGCAGTACCTGGAGAGTCAGGACCCGGCCCACGCGCCTGCATGGATGAACTGCAGCTTCGGCGTCAACGTGGCGGTGGAGACTGGCAGGGACGGCAAGATGCTGTTTTCGCGGCGCAGCGCCCACGTGGCCGGGCCGAACAGTTCACGGTGGAACTTGTCCGCCAACGAAGGTCTGGCCCGCAATCACGACCTCCCCGAAGACGGCAGCCCGATCAGCCTGCACGCCGTGGCCCGGCGGGCCCTGTACGAAGAGCTCGCCGTCCATGCCACCGACACCCTCGACCTCGAGCTTCTCAGCTTCGGTCTGGATCTGGACAACCACCAGTGGGCGGGCTTCTTCCGTGCGGTACTGCCCGACCTCGACGAGAAGACCCTGCGGCTTCGCTGGACACGAGGCGTCGCCGACAAATGGGAACACGACCGCTTCGAGTTCGTATCCGCCGACCCGGCCTCCGTGCTCGGCTTCATCGCCGACTGGCCGAAGGAGAACTGGACTCCCTGTGCACCGGCCCTCTTCTATCTCACCCTGGTACGCGGTGCCGTACGGCACGACGGGGGCGATCCTGCCGCACGCTTCAAGGTCGAGAAGGCCGAGCAGGAGGTCACCGGGGCCAGGAACCTGTGAGCGGGTCCCGCACCTGATCGGCCCGCCCTTGCTGAGGCCGGCCGTCACGCCGCTGCCGGCGCTGCCAGATCCAGGAAGGACAGGTGCCGCCTACTCGCGGGTGACCGCCTCCTCGGGCTCCCCGGAATACGCGCGCCGGCGCTCCACGGGTGCCGGCCCCAGGTACCTCGGCGGACTGCCTGCCCACGTCTGATGTCCGGGAACGCCGTCGAGGACGAGGGATGCCATGCCGACGACGGCCCATGGCTACCCGGGCGCGCTCCCGGACCTTGGCGCCGGCTCCGACGTAGGCATTCTCCTCCACCACCACACCGCGTCCGAGGAACACCTGAGCAGCGACGGTGGCATAGTCCCGCAGCGAGACGTCGGCCGACATCATCGTCTGGGGCCTCACAATCACATGGTTGCCGATCGTGCCCCCCGGCAGCGCGCACACCATGGGCATCACGACCACGCCGTGCCCGATCCTGCAACTTGGGTCGATCACCGCACTGCGGTGGACGACCGTCGCGTAGCGATGGGCAGGCAGCCCCAGCGCCTCCACGATTCTGCGGCGCGCTCCGTGATGGTCAACGTGACAGATCGAGACGACCAGCTGCGCCGTGGGATACCGGGCGACGGTCCGCAGGCCGCCGAGGACGGGCAGCCCCTCGAAGAACGAGCCGTGAAGGGCCGTGTCCTCGTCGATGAAGCCCAGCACGTTCCACCGCGGACGCCCCGCCTCGTCAATGTCTTGGGCGCACAACGAGGCGATGGCGCGTCCCATACCACCGGCGCCGACCACCAATAGGTCGAGAGGAGCCTGTGGCCGCGGAGCGGGGCGTCGACGCCTGATGAGCGCACCGTGCCGCACTTGCTGACGGCGTTTGAGTCCATCCGGCACGATTCCCCCGATCACAGCGAGTCCTTGGCCAATGCAAGTGTCCTTCGCGTACGGCAGTTACGCGAGAGGTCCAAGGGGGACGGCGCTGTTTCCCGCCGCGGGCTCGGACGCGGCGGGGGCGCGGAGCCCTTGTAAGCGGCTCCCCCGAAACCGCCAACCAGTACGACCGCCCTGCCAGGGACGCGCAGACAACAGGCCTCTCCCGAAGGGGCCTAGCCTCGATCTTTCGTGATGGCTCGTCGGTTTCTCCGGTGGGCCGTTTTGGGGTCCGGGCTGGTTGTGGGCAGCCTGCGGGCCCGGCTGTCGAAGGCGATGTCGAAGGGCCTGGAGTGCGGGTTTCCATCGCATTGGTCCAGCGTTTGCGGCCCTGGCCGGTGGGGTCCAAGCTCATGACGGCCACGTAGACGCAGATGAAATCCCGGGCGCCTGGCACCACGATGAGACTCCCGTGCGCTGGGACTCGCACCAGCCCACGCCCAGTAGTGCGGTCGGATGACGCCCGGTCTGCACCCCGAGGAAGCACCATAGGGGGTCTCAACTGATGCACGGAATCTCAAGTTATCGATGGGTCCCCAGGTCAGTCAGTCAAGGACCAGGGCAGACCAGATCGAGGCACCGACGCCCCGTCTCATTCAATCCCCGAATGGCAAGGTCAAAACGCTGACTGCTGTCGCCATCCCCAGGAAATTTTGAGTGCGTTGTGGCAAAGGGAGTCCCTGTTCGATGAGCAGGGGCTTCTTCGTGTGCGGGGCGTGATCGCGGAGGGGTAGGGGCAGGCAGCGGACGGCTT
>NZ_RJVR01000398.1 GCF_003999195.1 Streptomyces soli | reverse complement strand
AGCTTGACTCTGTCGGTGATCTTGATGGTCGAGGTCAACTGCCGAGGGTTCGCCAGGACTTTGACCGGGGGATTTCGTTCTGGTCCAGGAAGGTCTGGAAGGCAGTTGGTGTCTCGACGAAGAGGGATCCCCGGTCGCTGACTGACCGCTGAGTCGTTCGATGTTCACGGCGATGGCCGTGAGGACGTGTTGCAGGTGGGCTTTCGGTTGTCCTCGGTAGCGGCAGTGGCGCATTCCGTATCCGTGGGCGAATTCGTTGATGGTGCCCTCGACTCCGGAGCGGACCGCGTAGCGGGTCTTCCAGCCGGGTGTCTGCTGCTCGGCCCGGACGCGGAGTTGCAGGTCACGGAGTTCTCGCGGGGGAAAACCCACGGTCCGGGCGCTGTCGGCGGTGGCGGTGCAGCGGGTGCGGGCTGGGCAGGGGCGGCACTGGCTCTTGGTGAACCGGGCCACGATCAGGGGTGCGGCGGTGGGCGAGGAGGTCGGGTAGGGGCGTGCCAGCCCGCGCTGACCTGGCCCTGGGGGCAGGTGACCTGGCGGCGGTCGAAGTCGATGTGGAAGTCGTCCCTGTCGAAGCCTTCGCTCCTGCGGTGCTGGCGGGTGGGGTTGCCCGGAAGTGGGCCGCTGACGGTGATCTGGTGTTCGCGGGCGGCGCGTTCCAGGTGGACCAGAGAGGTGTAGCCGCCGTCGACCAGGTGCTCGGCGGGCAGCAGCCCGCGACGAGCTAGGCGGGTGTGGATGCCGGGTAGGGCCTGGGCGTCGTTCGTGGCGGCCGACGTGGTTGCCACGTCCGTGATCACGTTGGCGCTGTCGGAGGCACACGTCTCGGTGAGGTGGGCGGCGAACCCCTTCCAGCGGATGATGTGCCCATGGCGGACGTAGCGGGCCGTGGTGTCGTAGGGCGAGACGATCGCCGAGGAGGAGGGCGGCAGGCCGCCGTCGTCAGCGGTGCGCCAGCGTAGGCGGCCCGCCGCGTCGCGGTAGTAGTTCTGCACGATGATCTGCCGTAGCGCCTCGACCTGCGGGCCGGGCCGGTAGCCCGGTCCGTGCCGGTGGAGGTGTTCCAGCAGTCGGCAAGCGTCGCCGCCGGCGGCGAGGATTCTGGTCTTGGGCCGGCTCGGGTTCTTGCCCAGACGAACCGGGCGGCCGTAGCGGCGCCCCCAGTCCTCGTCGACCAGGCCGGCCAGCAGATGCCCGGCCCCGCGTGCCACTTCTTCCAGCGCGGCACGGACCGCCTCGGTCACCAACTCCAGCCGGGTGAGATCGCGCACTGCGGCCAGGAACACCGGTAGGCCGTTGGCGAGGTTTCCGCTGCGTGCGGCGCCTTTTCCAACGGCCTCCGGTCCGAACCACGCGGGCATCTTTCGATGCACGTAGCTCTCCGGTGACTATCCCGTGGGTGTCGCGGTCGGTTGCCCGGCGTGGATGGCCTGGTGGCAGTCCGCACAGACCACGAGGGTCTTGCGGCGCCGTTTGGCCATCAGTTGCGCCCACGCGGGCTGTGGTCGCCCCGGTTGGTCGAGGTCGGCGAGCTTGCGGACCTGGTGGGTCTCCACCGGAGCGCGGCGCTGGCACCACTCGCACCACCGCGCGGTGAGCCGGGTGACCAGCTCTTTGCGGCGGACGGTGACCGGGGCTGGCTGACGGTCGATGATGACCGCTGTCTTCCGCCGTCGTAGAGGAATGCCACCGAACCTGGCGATCAGTGGTTTCCGGCCCGGCCGTGACACGCTGGCCTCGAAGCACGTGTATGGCCCGTACAGGGTGTCGACCTTGGCCTTGTACTTGCGGGCCATTTTCGACACCGTCGAGCGGTGCTTGGCGGCTAGCGTCTTGAGCATCGAGGTCAGGGCTGCCCAGTGAAGGTAGTCCAGTCTCCCGACGTCGCTGGCGAGCAGGTAGTACTGCACCAGTCCCCGGAACTCGGCGCCGTAGGTGCTGATGATCATAGGGTCGTCACGGGTCATCAGCTCTGTGCGGCGTTCGGGTTTGCCGTGTTTGAGGTACGGGGCGGCCTTGGCCTTGATCACCGTTCGCGGTATGCGCAGCCGGATGTGGCCGTTGACTTTCGGCCGGCACCGGCTGTGCTGGACGGTGATCTCGTAGCCGAGGAATCTTGCCGCACTGGTGCGGGCGTGGGTGACCAGTGTCTTGTCCTGACTCAACTCCAGGTTGAGGTCCTCACGCAGGAAGTGGGCCAGGCGTTGCTTGATCTGTTCGGCTTCGGCTTTGGGTCCGGTGAACCCGAGGAGGTGATCGTCGGCGTAGCGGCAGTACCGTAATCTCCGGTATTGGGGATCGTTTGGGTCCCCGTGGGGAAGACCACGTCGTGCTGCGCGCAATTGCCGGACTGCGACTCGGTCTCCGCGCTTACGCGCGCGGTGGATCGCGTCGGTTTTCCTGGTGTACGCCGGGTTGGGTGCCCTGCGTTTCCCTCGGGTATATTCTGGGATGAGCACTGTCTCGACAAAAGTGTCCAACCGGTCCAAGTAGATATTGGAAAGGATGGGGGATGCCACACCGCCCTGCGGAGCTCCGCTGAGTGTGGCGTTCCATTCCCAGTCCTCTAGGTATCCGGCTTGCAGCATCTGTTTGATGAGCCGAAGGAACCGGTTGTCGTGGATTTTCTCTGAGAGGATCGAGAGCATGACCTCATGGTCAAGGCTACCGAAACAGTCAGAGATGTCCGCTTCGATGAACCAGGTCGTCCCGCCCCATGTCTCCTCAATTTCGCTCAAGGCGCTGTGGCAGCCACGACGGGGACGGAAACCGTGCGATCGACGGGAGAACTGTGGCTCGTAGTACGCCTCCAGCAGGAGCCGGACCACTTCACCGACTAGTTTATCCGCCCAAGACGGCAGGCCGAGGGGTCTCAGTTTTCCGTTCTTTTTCGGAATGTAGACGCGCCTCACGGGTTGGAATCGGTAGCGCTCGTGGCGCATCGCGTCGATGATGCGTCCGATCTTGGCCGTGGACATACCGTCTGCGGTTTCCCCGCAGGCCCCGGGTGTCATCGCTCCATCGTTGGAGTAGATGCGCCCGTAGGCCACAAGATACAAGTCCGGGTTGAACAGTTGTCGATACAGTTCGTTGCACGGCAGGCCACGCCTCCCGCGTTCACGGAGGACCTTCAACACCGTTTCGGCGCTTTGCATTTACGCATACCTCGCGGATTTTGAGTGTCCAGTCACCTAGCCCCCTTCGCCCTGCGGACGGCCTTCCCGTCCTCCCTGGTCGGGCGTTACTCCGACGACTACTACGGGGCTTCTGTCACCATAGGGATCGCGCCCCTTAGGTGATCCCACGTTCGTCTCTGTCATACGTCATAGCGCGATTTAGGTCCCCCATTCATCCCCTTGAACTCCCTCACTGGGAGTCGCTCCACACCCCGGAGGTTGCGCCGACCCTCACGTTATATCGGCGCAGGGCATGGCACCGGTTTCAGACGTCTTTCCGGTGGGAGACTCCTTTGCACCTTCTGGAGATTGGGGTACAGGCAGTCCAGCTTTGACCATGTCGCGCGGGTCCCGCATCGCCTTGCTTCATACGCCTGAACACAAGCGATACTTTCCTGACATGCTATGGTTCCCTTCACTTTTCAGATCCAGGTAAGTCATTGGACCCAGAAACATTCCTCCGAGTTTCTCCCGGCTAAACCGGGGATATGACAGAGCGCCTCGTGGCGCAGCATGGGTGGAGTCGGTGCGCTGTGTGGTGCGTTCACGCACGAGCCCGGCATCCTTGAGCCGAACCAGCGCGAGGTCCAGGAGCCGGTCGGCACGGTCGCCCACGGCGAGGCGCTCTCGGAAGTCGGACAGGACGCTGTGGTGGAAGCCGGGATCATCGAGCTCCAGCGCGAGGGCGTATTTGAAGTCGATGCGGCAGCGCACCGCCTCGGCGGCCTGCCGGTCCGACAAACCGAGTAAGAACTGCAGTACACAGACGGTGGCCAATTGGGCAGGTGAGAGGCTCGGACGACCGTCACGTGGGTACCAGTCTGCGAAGTCTTCATCGTTCCACAGCCCGTCGAGGCGATCACGTACCCATATCGCCGTCGTGCCGTGCGGATTGCTCGCCCGCGCGACCTGCGCGGTCAGAGACGGGACCTGCTCACCGGAACGGGGACGGACGGACAACGGGCACCTCGACAGCTGCATCGGCGTTCGAAACAGCCCGAGCATGCCTGATGATCAGGCTGCCGCACCGGAGAACACCAAGATCACCGACAGAGTCAAG
>NZ_RJVR01000062.1 GCF_003999195.1 Streptomyces soli | reverse complement strand
GGCCGCCCGGCCCGCCGACGTCGCCGCCGCCTACGCCGAGGCCCTGCGCTGCGCCGACGCCCTGCGGGTCCTCGGCCGGGCCGGCGAGGGCGCGGCGGCCGAGGACTTCGGTTTCCTCGGCCTGCTCCTCGCCGACGCGCGGGATGTCGACGGCTTCGTACGGAGCACGCTCGGGCCCGTCGCCGACTACGACGAACGGCGCGGGACCGAGCTGCTGCACACGCTGGACGCGTACTTCGAGAGCGGCATGAGCCCAGCCCGTACGAAGGACGCGCTGCACGTCCACGTCAACACCGTCGCGCAACGGCTCGACCGCGTCACCCGCCTGCTGGGCCCTGACTGGCAGACGCCCGGCCGTGCCCTGGAGCTCCAGCTCGCGCTGCGCCTGTGGCGGCTGTCGTCGTCACCTCGGCCAGATCGCGGCCCCGGGTCTCCTTCGCCAGGGACACCGCGACCAGCGTGATGACCACCGACCCGAGAACGTACAGCGAGACCGGCACCGAGCTGCCGTAGCCGGCCAGTAGTGCCGTCGCGATCAGCGGGGCCGGGGCACCGGCGGCCACCGAGGCGAACTGCGCGCCGATAGAGGCACCGGAGTAGCGCATCCGGGTCGCGAACATCTCCGAGAAGAAGGCCGCCTGGGGCGCGTACATCGCCCCGTGGAAGACCAGGCCGACCGTCACGGCCAGCACCAGGGCCCCGAAGCTCTTCGTGTCGATGATCGCGAAGAACGGGAAGACCCACAGCCCGACGCCCGCCGCGCCGATCAGATAGACCGGCTTGCGGCCGATACGGTCCGACAGCGCACCCCAGGCGGGGATCACCGCGAAGTGCACGGCCGAGGCGATCAGCACCGCGTTCAGCGCGGTCTGCTTGCCCAGGGCCGCGTGCTCGGTCGCGTACACGAGCACGAAGGCCGTGATGACGTAGTAGCTGATGTTCTCGGCCATCCGGGCTCCCATGGCGACCAGTACGTCCCGCCAGTGGTCGCGCAGCACGGCCAGCAGCGGCAGCCGCTCGACGGTGTCCGTCGCGGCCTTGCGCTCCTCGGCCTTGGCCAGCGCCGCCTTGAACACCGGCGACTCGTCGACCGACAGCCGGATCCACAGCCCGACCACCACCAGAACCCCCGACAGCAGGAATGGAATCCGCCACCCCCACGCCGTGAACTGCGCGTCCGACAGCAGGGCCGTCAGCGCCGACAGCACTCCCGTCGCCAGCAACTGCCCGGCCGGCGCCCCCGTCTGCGGCCACGACGCCCAGAAGCCGCGCCGCCGCGCGTCCCCGTGCTCGGACACCAGCAGCACCGCGCCGCCCCACTCGCCGCCGAGGGCGAAGCCCTGGACGAGCCGCAGCGTTGTGAGCAGCACCGGCGCGGCGGCGCCCACCGTGGCATGGGTGGGCAGCAGGCCGATGCAGAAGGTCGCGCCGCCCATCAGCAGCAGGCTCAGCACGAGCAGCCTCTTGCGGCCGAGCCGGTCGCCGAAGTGCCCGAAGACCAGTGCCCCGACGGGCCGGGCGGCGAAACCGACCGCGTAGGTCAGGAAGGACAGCAGCGTTCCCACCAGCGGGTCCGAGTCCGGGAAGAACAGCTTGTTGAAGACGAGGGCGGCGGCGGACCCGTAGAGGAAGAAGTCGTACCACTCCACGGTGGTACCGATCAGGCTCGCGGCGACAATGCGCCGCAGCGAGGCGGGGGTTGGGGGAGTAACGGTCGATGCTGTCATGGCGGTCACTTCCGGGCGGGGGCGGATTCCTTGTGGGTGCTGCCACACCGTAGGAAGGTCCCGATCGCCGACCCATGTGGTGAACCGCCATATTTCGGGGCTGGTTTGTCCTCGCCGACCCCAGGTGCGGCGGTGATGGACGCAGGAGTGCGCAATTGCAACGGATCTATCGGTAAGGACTCTTGACAGTCTATTGGTCTAGTCCAATCATGGGGGTCTCGCTGACCGCCATCCGGCGAGCCCTGAGTTTCCTGTCCTTGCCTGCGCTTTTCCCTGTGGGAGCCTTGATGAGACGATCCGTAACCCTTCGCGCGACGCTGGCCGCCGCGGTCGCCACCGCCGTATCCGCCGGGCTGGTCATGCTCGCCGGAGCCGGGGCGCACGCCGCGACGCCGGCGCACGCGTACCCCGTGAGACCCATGCCGGAGCATGTCGTGGCGCCGTACTTCGAGGCGTGGACCGGCGAGAGCCCGGCGGCGCTCGCCGCGCAGTCCGGCAACAAGTACCTCACGATGGCCTTTCTCCAGACGGCGGCGGCGGGATCCTGCACCGCCTACTGGAACGGCGACGCCACGCAGCCGATCTCCCAGGGCGCGTTCGGCGACGACATAGCGACCATCCAGGCCCGCGGCGGCAACGTCATACCGTCGTTCGGCGGCTACAGCGCGGACACCACCGGCACCGAGATCGCCGACAGCTGCACGAGCGTCGACGCCATCGCGAAGGTGTACGAAAGCCTGGTCACGACCTATGGCGTGGCCCGGATCGACCTCGACATCGAGGCCGACTCCATCAACAACACCGCCGGCATCGACCGCCGCAACAAGGCGATCGCGCAGGTGCAGCGCTGGGCCCACCACACCGGCCGCAACGTCCAGTTCTCGTACACCCTGCCGACCACCACGACCGGCCTCGCCCCCAGCGGCGTGGCCCTGCTGCAGAACGCCGTCGACAACGGCGCCCAGGTGGACGTCGTCAACATCATGACCTTCGACTACTGGGACGGCGCCACTCACGACATGGCGGCCGACACCAAGACCGCCGCCACCGGGCTGCACGATCAACTGGCCGCGCTCTACCCGTCGCAGAGCTCCGAGCGGCTGTGGGGCAGGATCGGCGTCACCGAGATGCCCGGCATCGACGACTTCGGCCCGGAGGAGACCTTCACCACCCAGGACGCCGTCACAGTGGAGAAGTGGGCCGCCTCGAGCGGGATCGACACCCTGTCCTTCTGGGCCCTCCAGCGCGACAACGGCAGCTGCGTCGGCACCAAGGGCGCCGGCGCCTGCTCGGGCGTCGCGCAGGACACCTGGTACTTCAGCCACACCTTCGCGCCGTTCGGCCGCGGGCGCCGCGACTAGGACCTGTCCGGCCGGTTGCGGGGCGCGGTGGCCTCTCGTTCCCTTGATGCAGACAGTGACTCCGCAGCTGCGGCAGGTGCCGGTGCATTGAGGAGACACCGATGACCGCCCCAGTAACCCCCTCGTCCGCGCTCTGGTGGATGCCGTCAACGACGGCGACCCCGCCTTCCTGGGCCTGCTCGCGCGACAACGGGACCTGGGGCGACATGAACACCCGCTGGTATTTCGAGGTCGCCGGGGCCGTATCAGCCGCATCGAGACCGGCCAGGCCTGATCGTCCCGCCGTCGCCCCGCCCGCCCCGCCCCCGTCCCGATGGGGGCGGGGCGGGTGTCGTTCGAGGGTCTCCCGGCCTGCGTGCAACCTCTTGACAGGTGGCGCGATGGCTGGATTACTGGGCCGTATCACACGCTAACCGAATGTTCGGTCGGTACACAGGGTGGTGGAAATCGTGACGCAGGCCACCGGCACGGCTTCTGATCCCACGGCGGCGATGTTCGCCGCGGATCAGGCCTCCCGAGGGCTCGGCATCGAGTTGCTGGAGCATGGCGAGGGGACCGCCGTGCTGCGGATGACCGTGACGCCCGCGATGGTCAACGGGCATGGGACCGCCCACGGCGGCTATCTGTTTCTGTTCGCCGACACGGCCTTCGCCTGCGCCTGCAACAGTCACGGGCCGGTGACCGTCGCCGCCGGGGCCGACATCGACTTCGTCGCTCCGGCGTACGGAGGCGACGTCCTCGTGGCGACCGCGGCGGAGCGCACCCGGTTCGGCCGCAGCGGCATCTACGACGTGAGCATTCGGAGCGGCGACGCGGTGATCGCGGAGTTCCGCGGGCGCAGCCGCAGCATCCGGACGGCGAGGACGAAGGAGCCGCGATGAGCAGCGAAGGGATGGCCCCCGCGGCCGCCGGACCCCGCCTGGGGGAGCCGCTCCCCGCCAGGCTGCTGGACGCCGCGGAGCGGATGACGCGCGCGGAGCTGATGGAGCATCAGCTCAGGTCGCTCCGCGCCTCCTTGCGGCATGCGTACGACAACGTCGAGCTGTACCGCAAGAAGTTCGACGAGGCCGGGGTCGCGCCCGAGGACTGCCGCTCCCTGGAGGACCTGGCCCGCTTCCCCTTCACCACGAAGGCGGATCTGCGCGACACGTACCCCTTTGGGATGTTCGCCGTCCCCATGGACCAGGTCCGCCGGGTGCACGCCTCCAGCGGGACGACCGGCCGCCCGACGGTGGTCGGCTACACCGAGAACGACCTGTCGATGTGGGCGGACGTCGTCGCCCGCTCCATCCGCGCCGCCGGTGGCAGGCCCGGCCACAAGGTGCACGTCTCGTACGGATACGGCCTGTTCACCGGAGGCCTGGGCGCGCACTACGGGGCCGAGCGCGCGGGATGCACGGTGATTCCGGCATCGGGTGGCATGACTGCCCGTCAGGTGCGGATCATCCAGGACTTCAGGCCCGAGATCATCATGGTCACCCCGTCCTACATGCTCACGCTGCTCGACGAGTTCGAGCGGCAGGGCATCGATCCGCGTACCAGCTCGCTCCGGGTGGGCATCTTCGGCGCCGAGCCGTGGACGGAGGAGATGCGCCGCGAGATCGAGGAGCGGATGGACATCCACGCCGTCGACATCTACGGCCTGTCGGAGGTGATCGGCCCCGGCGTGGCGCAGGAGTGCGTGGAGACCAAGGACGGCCTGCATGTCTGGGAGGACCACTTCTATCCCGAGGTCGTCGACCCGATCACGGATGACATCCTGCCCGAGGGGGAGAGCGGCGAACTGGTCTTCACCTCCCTCACCAAGGAGGCTCTGCCGGTCATTCGCTACCGCACCCGGGACCTGACCCGGCTGCTGCCCGGCACCGCCCGCCCGGCCTTCCGCCGCATGGAGAAGATCACCGGCCGCTGCGACGACATGATCATCCTGCGCGGGGTGAACGTCTTCCCGAGCCAGATCGAGGAGATCGTGCTGCGCACGCCCGGCGTCGCCCCGCACTTCCAGGTCCGGCTCACCCGGCGCGGCCGCCTGGACCTCATGACCGTCCGCGCCGAAGCCCGTCCCGGCATCGGCCCCGAACAGCGCGAAGCGGCCGCCGCGGCCATCGCCCAGGGCGTCAAGGACGGGGTGGGCGTCACCGTCGAGGTGGCGATCCTCGATCCGGAAACCCTGGAGCGCTCGGTCGGCAAGATCCGACGAATCGAGGATCTGCGGTAGCAGTGAGCACGGGATTTCGCCACCGGGTCGGTCAGGGAGTGGGGATGCCACCGGGCCGGGCGGGCCGCCCGAAGCGTACGGGGACGCCGGGGGAGTACAGCACACTCACGGGCTCGCCGACCGGCGCGGGCAGGCCGGCTGCCGCCACGAGGTTCTCGTCGCACTCGACCAGAGCAGCCCGGTGAAGGGGCCAGCGCGGGTGGGTGTTCGGCAGGTACATCGGCCGGCCGAAGAAGGTGTTGTGCATGCCCCAGCGGGCGGTCAAAAAGTGTTCCAGCTCGGTCGGATCGCTGACGCGCTCGCCCACCCGTACGGTGATCCGGCTGTACGCTCCGCGCGGTCCGGGCCCGCGTCGCGTGCTGGTGTACGTGATGGTGTCGTCGCCGTCGTTCCGGACGGTCATCCGGGACCACGCGTAGGGCAGCCGGAAGGCGGCGCGGGCGACCGCCACCGGGATCAGCCGGGAGGCGTCGAGGGAACGGAAGACGACGCCACGCCGTCCTTGGGCGTCCACCGAGTAGAGGCGGACGTTGGTCTCGGGGAAGGTGCCCAGGTAGGGGACCCCGGGGAGGCGGAACCAGCCCACGCGGTGCATGCGGAAGGCGACCAGCCCGACGTACGTGACTCCGTCAAGGGTGTCGGGGACGGCCCCGGCCGGCAGCAACGGCGCCACGTCCGCCGGGTCAACGGCCCAGTGCAGGAAGGCCAGGTCGAGCCACCACTGGGTGAGCAGCGGATTCGCCGTACGACCGGGCGGGTCGGCCGTTATCGGCTCCGGGGCGGGCGGCGTGAGGGTCACTGAGCCAGCATCCCAGACCGGCGGTGTCGCGGGCTCGGCTAGCCTGAACGCACAATGAACCGTTTGACGACGTCACTGGGTGCGTTCGAGCTCACCCGATTTCCCGAGGACCCCCGTGACAGGCTGCGCGCCTGGGACGCCGCCGACGAGTACCTGCTGCGGCACCTGGAGTCCGAACCCGTCGACCTGTCCGGCACCGTGGTCGTGGTGGGCGACCGCTGGGGCGCGCTGGCCACCGCGCTGGCGGAGCACCGTCCCGTACAGATCACCGACTCGTACCTCACCCAGCAGGCGACCCGGGCCAATCTGCGGCGCAGCGGGGCCGATCCGGAGGCTGTAGGGCTGTTGTCGGCCAGGGACACACCGCCCGGCCGGATCGACGTGCTGCTGGTCCGTGTACCGAAGAGCCTCGCCCTGCTTGAGGACCAGTTGCACCGGCTCGCGCCCGGCGTCCACCCGGGCACCGTCGTGGTCGGCGCGGGCATGGTCAAGGAGATCCACACCTCGACGCTGAAACTGTTCGAGCGGATCCTCGGCCCGACCCGGACCTCGCTGGCGGAGAAGAAGGCGCGGCTCATCTTCTGCACGCCCGACCCCCGGCTTGGCCGGACCGGCAGCCCGTGGCCGCTCAGTTACGCGCTGCCCGACGGCATCGGCCCGGTCTCCGGCCGGACCGTCACCAACCACGCCGGCATTTTCTGCGCCGAACGCCTCGACATCGGCACCCGCTTCTTCCTGCGCCACCTGCCGCGCCGCCACGGCCCGGACCGCGTCGTCGACCTGGGCTGCGGCAACGGCGTGGTCGGCACGGCCGCCGCGCTGGCCAACCCGGAGGCGGAGGTGACCTTCGTCGACGAGTCGTACCAGGCCGTGGCATCCGCGGAGGCCACCTTCCGTACGAACGCCGGAGCCGGCGCCAAGGCCGAGTTCCTGGTCGGCGACGGCCTGTCCGGCGTCCCGGCCGGGACTGTGGACCTGGTGCTGAACAACCCGCCCTTCCACACCCACCAGGCCACCACCGACGCGACTGCCTGGCGCATGTTCACCGGAGCGCGTGACGCCCTGCGCCCCAGCGGCGAGCTGTGGGTCATCGGCAACCGCCACCTCGGCTACCACCTGAAGCTACGCCGGCTCTTCGGCGGCTGCGAGGTCGTCGCGAGCGACCAGAAGTTCGTTGTCCTGCGCGCCGTCAAGGCCTGACAGGCGGCGCCTACGGACCTAGCCGGACTCGCGCTCCGTGAGGGTACGGATGCCCGCGCGGGCGGCGGCCTTGTCGAGGGAGCGCAGGGCCAGCAGCAGGAAGGCGATGTCGTCGATCAGGATCGGGTCCGGCAGCAGGTCGACCGGGCACACCAGATAGACGATGGCCGCCCAGAAGGCCAGCTTGCCCTGCGCCGGGACGCCGGCATCGGTCAGTAAACGGCGGGTGCGGACCAGCTGTACGCACAGCCGCACGGCAACCACGACCATGACGGCGGCCACCACCGCGACGAACGCGACGAGCAGCCAGACCTTGGTGTTCCCGCCCATGTCCCCGAACCCCGATCCCAGATTCTTGATTCCGGACTCCCGATCACACCTTGCGGTAGGAGTACGCCTCTTCGGCGGCCGCGACCACCGCGTCGATCCCGGCTCCGGCCGAGGCAGTGACCAGGGCGGCCACCGCGCCCTCCACGAAGGGGGCGTCGAGCAGCCGGGTACCCGGCGGCAGTTCGTCCTCGTCGGACAGCAGGGCCTTGACCGTCAGCACCGAGCTGCCGAGGTCGGCCAGTACGGCCACCCCGTCGCCCCGGTTCACGGAGCGGGCGGCCTTGACGATCGCCTCGGCATCCGTGCCGAGGCCGCCGTCCGGTGTGCCTCCGGCCGCCGCGACCGGGGCGACGTCGCCGCCGCCGGTGAGCCCGGCCGCGAGTTGGGCGACCGCCTCTGCGACGGCCGCGCTGTGCGACACCAGCACCACTCCGACCGTCATCCGGTGCCTCCCGCCGCGGACTGCTCCGCCGTGTCGGCCAGCACGCCGAGCAGCAGCGCGGACGAGGTCGCCCCCGGATCCTGGTGCCCGATGCTGCGCTCGCCCAGATAGCTGGCCCGGCCCTTGCGCGCCTGGAGCGGTACGGTCGCCAGCGCGCCCTCCTGCGCGGCGATCCGGGCGGCGGCCAGCGCGTCGATGAGCCCTGCGCCCTTGTCCAGGGCGAAGGACAGCGCCTCCACGGCCGGCACGAGCGCGTCCAGCATCGTCTTGTCGCCCGGCGCTGCGCCACCCAGCTGCGCGACCCCGTCGACGCCCGCCTTCAGGGCGTCCCGCAACTGTTCGGGGGTGACCTGGGCGGAGTCGCCGAGCGCCTTGCCGGCCTTGCGCAGCAGCGTCCCGTACAGCGGCCCGGAAGCGCCGCCGACGGTGCTGATGAGGTGCCGCCCGGTCTGGGCGAGCACGTCGCCGGGGGTTTCCGGCGGTTCCTTCTCGATGGCGCCGCGGGCGGCGGTGAAGCCACGGCGCATGTTGGCGCCGTGGTCGGCGTCGCCGATCGGGGAGTCGAGTTCGGTCAGCTGGTCCGCCTCGCGGTCGATCACGGCCGCGGCGGCGACGAGCCAGCGGCGGAAGAAGGCCGCGTCGACCACGGGTCCGGGTGATGGTTCTTCGCTCATGGACTGTTACCTCTCCAGTTACGCTCCGGTCAGTCCGGGTCAGGCGCCCCAGCGCAGTCCGGCCGTGGCGACCGGTGCGTCCCACAGCCGCAGCAGTTCCTCGTCGACCTGGCACAGCGTCACCGACGCCCCGGCCATGTCGAGCGAAGTGACGTAGTTGCCGACCAGCGTCCGGGCCACGGCGACATTCCGCTGCGCGAGCACCCGGTGCGCCTCGGCTGCGAAGCCGTACAGCTCCAGCAGCGGGGTCGCCCCCATGCCGTTGACAAGGGCCAGTACGGGACGCTGCGGCCGCAGATCCTCCAGGACGGCGTCGACCGTGACCTCGGCGATCTCGCCGGCCGTCATCATGGGGCGCCGCTCCCGCCCCGGCTCGCCGTGGATGCCGATCCCCAGTTCCAGCTCCCCGGCCGGCAGATCGAAGGTCGGGCTGCCCTTGGCCGGCGTACTGACGGCGCTCAGTGCCACGCCGAAGCTGCGCGACGACTGGTTGACCTGCCGCGCGATCGACTGCACCTGCTCCAGCGGCGCGCCCTCCTCGGCGGCGGCCCCAGCGATCTTCTCGACGAACAGCGTGCCCCCGGTGCCGCGCCGGCCGGCCGTGTAGAGGCTGTCGGTCACCGCGACGTCGTCGTTGACCAGGACCTTCGCGACCTGGATGCCCTCGTCCTCGGCCAGCTCGGCGGCCATGTCGAAGTTGAGGACGTCGCCCGTGTAGTTCTTCACGATGAACAGCACCCCCGCGCCGCTGTCCACGGCCGCCGCCGCCCGCACCATCTGATCCGGCACAGGGGAAGTGAAAACCTCGCCCGGGCACGCCGCGTCGAGCATCCCCTGCCCGACGAAACCGCCGTGCAACGGCTCATGCCCCGACCCGCCGCCCGACACCAGCCCGACCTTCCCCGGAACCGGCGCGTCCCTCCGTACGATCACCCGGTGCTCGACGTCCACCGTCAGCTCCGGGTGGGCCACCGCCATACCCCGCAGAGCGTCGGCGACCACGGTTTCCGGCACATTGATCAACATCTTCATGAGGACCTCCGTCGGAGCTGGCGGCTGCCGTCCCGTTACCTGTCATAGCTGAGCGTATGCCGCCGGAGGCTCATGGACGACCCGCGCGGGGCGCTCCGGCTGTTAGCGGTGGCGGCCTCGGGCGTCGGTCGGGCCCGGAGAAGTGGATCAGGGAGATATCTGCGATGACATCCTGGATAGGGGAATAATCACCATTCCGGGCGCCCGCCGCTTCTGTCCCGCAATAACTTGCAGGAGACATGAACATTTAACATGCGCTCTGACGACGGGCTTGCGCGTGTCGCGACCGTGATCGCCGGATGAACTCTGCGGGCGATCGACCAAGGTGCGGTCTGTTTCGTCGTCGCTGTGCGCTGTGATCAGTATCGTTGGTTGTTTTCAGGCCTCCCGAACCGCTGCCCGGACCGGGCGATACGGCCCTTCCTGAGTCCGCCCTGTGTTCGGTGCCGCGGGGCCTGGTTGACCGGTGGGTAACGGCGTCGCTACTTTCATGAACGCCGCTCTTTCGGAAATCGGTTCGATCGGGAATCCGGAGCGTTACATCGGTGTGGCGTGCCCGAATTTCTGCCTTCTGCGCCATTGATTCTCTCGGAGAGTACATGACGTCCGCTGCGGACTTACGCGAATTGGTCATCGGCATCAGCCCCTTCAATGAACCGGACGCCCGGCTCGCCTCAGCGGTAAGCCGTGCCGGAGGGCTCGGAGATCGACGCGGTGCGGGAGGCGGTCCGGGACGACTCCGCCGCCTCGGCGCTGCTGCCCGGGTCGGCGCTGAGCCGCGCCCTGGGCACCCGGCTGCCGGTCGCGCAGGGGCCGATGACCAGGGTCAGTGACCAGGCGGGGTTCGCCGAGGAGGGCGCGCTGCCGTTCATCGCCCTGGCGCTGGCCGGGCGGGAACAGGCGCGGGCCGTGCTCGAGGAGACCGGGACCGCGCTGGCCGGGCGGCCGTGGGGTGTCGGGGTGCTCGGGTTCGCGCCTGAGGAGATCAGAAACGACCAGCTCGAAGCCGTACGGGAGCTCCGTCCCACGCACGCGATCATCGCGGGCGGACGGCCGTCGCAGGCCGAGGCGCTGGAGCGGGACGGGATCAGCACTTTCCTGCATGTCCCCTCGCCGGGGCTGCTCCGCCAGTTCCTTCAGGCCGGAGCCCGGCGCTTCGTCTTCGAGGGCTCCGAGTGCGGCGGCCATGTCGGCCCGCGCGGCAGTTTCCCGCTCTGGGAGGCCCAACTCGCGGTCATCGAGGACTTCTTGGATAGCGCGGAGGGCGGCAAGGACGACGACACGGCGGGCCGGGTCGAGATCTTCTTCGCCGGCGGCGTCCATGACGAACGTTCCGCCGCGATGGTCGCCGCGCTCGCCGCACCGCTGACCCGGCGCGGCTGCGCCGTCGGCGTCCTGATGGGCACCGCGTACCTCTTCACGGAGGAGGCGGTGGAACGCGGCGCCGTGCAGCGGCTCTTCCAGCGGCAGGTACTGGCCGCGGGGCGCACCGCGCTGCTGGAGACCGCCCCCGGTCACGCCACCCGGTGCGTGCCCAGCCCCTTCACCGAAAGCTATCGCGCCACCAAGGAACGACTCCGGGCCGAGGGCGTGCCGGACCGGCAGCTCTGGGAGGAACTGGAGCGGCTCAACGTCGGCCGGCTGCGGATCGCCAGCAAGGGCGTCGAGCGCGTGGCCGGTGGCGAACTGCAGCCGGTGGGGGAAGAACGGCAGTTAGAAGTTGGCATGTTCATGGCTGGTGAGGTAGTGGTGCTGCGCTCGGCCACCACCACCATCGGCGCCCTGCACCACTCCGTCGCCCCCGCCGCCGCGGACTTCCTCGCCACCCGCTCGGCCGAGCTCCGCGAGCGGCTGGGAGCAGGCCAGGCCGCACGGTCCGCCGAGCCCCCGGCCCCCGAGCCACTGGACGTGGCGGTGGTCGGCATGGCCTGCATGTTCCCGCAGGCGCCCGACCTCGCCTCCTTCTGGGCCAATGTGCTGGGCGGCGTCGACGCCGTCACGGAGGTCCCCGTCGCGCGATGGGATCCCGCCGTCCACTACAGCCCGGACGCGGCGAACAGCGCCACGGTCTCCAAATGGGGCGGATTCCTGCCCGAGATCCCCTTCGACCCGCTGAGTTACGGCATCCCGCCCGCCTCGCTCGGCAGCATCGAACCGGTGCAGCTGCTCGCCCTGGAAGCCGCCCGCCGCGCCCTGGAGGACGCCGGTTACGGTGGCCAGGGCGGTGGCGGCAGGGGCGGGAAGAGCTTCGACCGCTCCCGTACGTCCGTCGTCTTCGGCGCCGAGGCGGGCAGCGACCTGTCCAACGCCCAGACGCTGCGCGCCGTGCTGCCGTCCTACTTCGGGACCGTACCGGAGGGCCTGGCGGAGCAACTGCCCGAGCTCACCGAGGACTCCTTCCCCGGCATGCTCTCCAACGTCATCTCGGGCCGGATCGCCAACCGGCTCGACCTCGGCGGCGCCAACTACACCGTGGACGCAGCCTGCGCGTCGTCGCTGGCCGCTGTCGACGTGGCCTGCAAGGAGCTGGCGACCGGGACCAGCGACCTCGTCCTGTGCGGCGGCGCCGACCTGCACAACGGCATCAACGACTACGTACTCTTCTCCTCGGTGCACGCCCTGTCCCCGACGGGCCGGTCGCGCGCTTTCGACGGGTCGGCGGACGGCATCGCGCTCGGTGAGGGCGTTGCCTGCGTGGTACTCAAGCGGCTGGCCGACGCCGAACGGGACGGCGACCGTGTCTACGGCGTCATCAAGGGTGTCGGCAGCTCCAGCGACGGGCGGTCCCTCGGCCTCACCGCCCCGCGCCCCGAGGGCCAGCGGGCCGCTCTGGAGCGCGCCTACCGCAACGCCCGCGTCTCGCCCGCCGACGTCGGCCTGGTCGAGGCGCACGGCACGGGTACGGTCGTCGGCGACCGGACCGAACTGACCATCCTCAGCGAGACGTTCACCGCCGCCGGCGCCGAACCCGGCGGCTGCGCGCTCGGCTCCGTCAAGTCCCAGATCGGGCACACCAAGTGCGCGGCGGGCCTGGCCGGCCTGGTCAAGACCGTGCTGGCGCTGTACACCGGGGTCAAGCCGCCGACCCTCCACCTCAAGCAGCCGAACTCCGCCTGGAAGGCGGACAGCAGCCCCTTCGTCTTCCACTCCGAGGCCCGGCCCTGGGCGGCACCCCCCGCCGAACGGATCGCAGGCCTCAGCGCCTTCGGCTTCGGCGGCACCAACTTCCACCTGGTCCTCGGCGACGACGGCTGCCCGCTTCCGGCGCGGGGCCGGCGGGCGACGGTGCGGCGGAGGCCGCCGCCATCGGCCTCGACCGGGACTCCGTGGTCGTCCTGGTCGGCGGGGCGCGGGGCATCACCGCGCGGTTCGCCGGCGCGCTCGCCTCGGCCTCCCGCTGCCGCATCGAACTGCTCGGCCGCACCCCCGAGGCCGACGGCCC
>NZ_RJVR01000052.1 GCF_003999195.1 Streptomyces soli | reverse complement strand
TGCGCCCGCGCGCTCGGCGAGGTCGCCGGGTTCGGCGTCGGCGGCCTGCCAGGGGACCCCTGCCGCGGTGGCATGGTCGGCGAGCTCGGCGGCGGTGCGGGAGACGGCGGCGGCGAGTTCGGCGAGCAGTGCCTCGGCGCGCTCCAGGTCGGCTCGGGCGCGGCTGGTGGCGGCGGCGCGGCGGGCGTGCTCCTCGGCGGCGGACCGGGTGTTCTGCTCGCAGGTGCGGACCAGCCGTTCCAGGTCGGCGAGCTGCTCCAGGGCCTGGTAGGCGGCACTGGACTTGAGCTGGTCCAGGCGGGCCCGCAGCGCGGCAAGGGCGTTGTCGGCGGTCTCCAGCCGGGTCGCGGCGGCAGCCTGGCGCTCTTCGGCGGCGGCGAGCCCCGCGGCTGTCTCGGTGACAGCGGCGCGGCGGGCTTGGGTGCCTGTACGTCGGCGGGTGAGCGCGTCGGAGGCCCAGCGGGCGTGTACCCGCAGGTAGGTGGTGTAGCTGGCGAGGAAGGCGCCGGTGGCCTCGTCGGCGGCGGCCAGGCCTTCAAGGGTGCGCTGTACAGCCTCCATGTCGTCGAAGGACCGGGCGGCCTCGGCGACCAGATCGTCGTCGACGGGACGCAGCCCTCCGGTGAGGGTGTCGGAGAGCTTCGCCGGGTCGAGGTTCTTGGCGAGCTGTGGCCGGCGCAGCGTCAGGATCAGGGTGAGCAGTTGCTCGTAGCGTTCCCGGCCGAGGCCGAACAGGCGCTGGTCGATGGCGGCGCGGTAGTCGGCGGCGGACGCGTGCAGGCACTCCTCGCCGATCTCGGCGGTGAGCTGCTTCTTCGTCATCGGCCGGTCGTCGTCGGTCAGCAGGGAGAAGTCCTCGCCGACCCGGCCGTCGGTGACGAAGTGCCAGCGGGCGGGCTGGTCGCGGTGGCGCTGGGCGTGCAGGCCGATGCCGACGGTGACGGCGTGCCCGGTGTCGCGGTGCCGCAGTTCCAGCCAGACGTAACCGAGGGCGCTGTCCTGCCCCCGGAAGAGCAGATTGGACTTCATGGTGCGGTCCTCGGCGGCGAAGGGATTGAGCCGCTTGGGGTCGATCCGGCCGTCGAGGACGAAGGGAAACAGGACTTCCAGGGCCTTGGTCTTGCCGGAGCCGTTGGGGCCGCGCAGAATCAGCCAGCCGCCTGCAAAGGAGAACTCCTCGTCGCGGTAGTCCCACAGGTTGACGATGCCGGCGCGGGTGGGGACGTAGCGGGTCACGGGGTCAGGTCCTCGGATCGGGTCGCGGCGGCGGGCGCGGTGTCGAACAGTATCGGCTCGGCGGCCGGGGCTGCGGCTGTCGCCTTGGGGCGGGTTTTGACCTGCGCGGTGACGCCCCGGTAACGGCCGAGCAGCGGCAGTGCGAGCACCCCGCCATCGACGGGGGCGACCAGCCGCAGCGAGGCGAGCAGAGTGATCGCGCGGGCGGTCAGCCGGTCGGGGTCGTCGCGCAGCTCCCCGGACATGCCCTGGCCGTACGTCGCGACGAGGCGTTTCATCGCGCCGCGCAGCCAGGCGTCGGTGACGAACGGGTACGCCGCTTCGTCCGCCGGGCCCGAAGCCTCGTCACCTTCCGTATCCTCCGTTTCCGGTACGGGAGCCGACGCGGGCTCGGCCGGCTCGGCGAACAGCCCACGCTCAGGCAGGGCGCTGTCGATCCGGGAGGCGGTCGCGGCCCGCCGTTCGACGGCGGTGGCCGCGGGCAGCCGCTCGGTGCGCGGCTTGGCGGCCTGCTCGGCGATCCTGGCGGCGAGCAGCAGCGCGGCCTGGGCGACGGTGCCTCCGGCCGGGAAACGGACGTCGGAAAGCCGCCCGGAGGTGTCGATCAGGGCGACGCCTTCGGCGCGGCGTTCCAGGGCGAGGCCGGTGAGGCGTTCCAGGTCTTCGGCGAGGGCGGGTGAGCGCAGCTGCCCGCGCAGCGCCTCGTCCACGTCGCCGTAGTAGACAGCGGGCTGTTCCAGGACCAGGCGGCGGGCCCGGCGGGCGGCGGTGCGGCGCTGGGTCTCGCGTCCCTGGGCGAAGCCGGCGGGGGTGTCCTGGTCGAGCAGGTCGGCAACGGAGCCGAGGTGCTGCAGCACCCTGCGGGGCCGGTAGAGCGCGCCGGTGACCTCGCGGTCGATGTCGTACAGCGCCTCGGCGCGATCGGGGTCGTTGACCCAGGCGGCTGCGGAGCCATCGGCGGTGCGCAGCGCGCCCCGCGCCTCCAGCCAGGCGACCGCGTCCACGAAGGCGTCCCGGTCGGGCTTGCGCTCGGTGTCCATGCCGAGCCCGTCGACGCGGGTGGCGTCGGCGGCGACCGCGTCCGCGAGCTCGCTCAGCGCGACCTGGGCGCCGGAGCGGCTGAGCGCGGCCAGGGTGAGCACCAGGTAGGCATAGCGGCGGCGGTCAAACGGCCTCTCGCCCCGGGTCAACGCGGGCTGGGTGGCGTCCAGTTCGTCTTGGACCCGTAGCAGCCGGGCGGTGTCGGCGGTGGTGACCAGCCGATAGCCGAGCGCCTCGGGCAGGTCGGCGCGCAACTGCTCGGCCCAGCGCCGGACCAGCGGCAGAGCCCCCGCGTCCGGCCACACCGTGGTGACCAGGGGGTGGCGCAGGACCAGCCGGACGGCCTTCTGGTAGTCGGCGAGTTCCAGCGGGCCGACGGCCTCGGCGACCCTCATGCGGTGACCTCCAGACGCAGGCCGCCCAGGTGGAACCGGCCCCGCACGGTGTGCACAGTCGTGGACCCGGCGGCGGGTTGCAGGGTCAGGCGTACGCCGTGGGCTCCGGCGGCGGCGACACCCCGGGTGACCGGGACGCGGGCGGACAGGGCAAGGTCGAGCAGGCCGAGCAGGGCCTGGGTCTCGGGCTCGTCGAGGACTCTCCCGTACACGCCGTCTCCGGCAAGCGAGGCGGCCGCGCTGCGGGCCTGCGCCTGCGCCTTGAGCTGCTGGGCCCGCAGGTGCTGGCGCTGCGCGTCATTGCGTTCGATCCGGCCGGGGCCGTGCAGCGCGGGGGCACGTCCGGACTGGACCAGGGTGCGGGCGAGCACCACCGGTTCGGCCTCCCACCACGAGAGCCGGCTGGGGATCAGCTCCGGGTCCTCGTACGGGACGGCGATGTGCCGGGGTGAGCCCAGGTCGAAAGCGACGCGGAACAGCGCGTGGGCGTCGGCGTCGCTGGGGCAGGAGGTGAACCACTGGGCGAGGTGCCGCAGTTGGCTTTCCCGGCTGACGCCGCCCTTGCGTGCCTCGGTGACCCGGCGCAGCAGCGCGAGGACGCCCGAGATGGCGGTGACGGTGGCGGTCTGCAGGCGCTCGCTCTCGCTGTGCTCGCCCTCGGCGAACCAGTGCACCAGGCCGGACCAGCGCTGCCGCCAGTCCTCCAGCCGCTCCGGCCCGGAGCGGAACAGCCGCTCGTCGGCGGAGGCGGCGCGCTCGACGAGGCGGTCCACGCCGGTGTCGGCGACGTCCTGCACCGCGTCGGCCAGCAGCGGAGCGTAGCGGGCGAGTTCAGCGGTGAACTCTCGCATGTGGGAGAGCAGCGCGTCCTTGTGGGCGAGGAACACCTCGGGGCGGGCGTCGTTGGTGCGGGCGAGGTCGCCGAGCATCAGGTAGAAGCGGGCCGAGCGCTGGGCCATGTCGGTGAGGACGCCGTCGAGGCGGGACAGCTTGCGGTAGACCTCCTCGGCGTCGCCGTCGGTGTTGGCGCGGGCCAGGGCACGCAGGTCGGCGAGGATGTCGGGAAAGACCAGCCGGGACAGCTGGGCGTCCTCCAAGGTCGCGCCGAGCACGTCCTCGACGGCACGGAAGGCGCGGTAGCCGGCCTGGGTGAACTGGTAGACGTAGTGCCGGTTGCGGTATTCGGCGAGGTTGGCGGCGCGGGTGCCGTCGTAGCTGCGGTCCAGCAGCTTCCAGTCGGCGAGCGCGTCCAGCAGCGGCTGCACCTCGCCGACGGCGCGGGCGGCGGGGTGCTCGGCGGCGAGTTGGGTGAGCATGTCGCGGGCGTCGGAGGCGTGCAGCAGCACCTGGTAGTTGACGCGGCCCCGGTCGAAGGCCCGAAGCAGCCATAGGTAGTCGTGGCGCTTCTCGGCGGCTGCGAAGTGGAACAGCCGCAGCCGGTCGTCCAGGGTGAAGGCGTCGATGCCGAAGGCGTCGGCGGACGGCTCCTCTGACTGGTCCACTGCCACGGACGGCCTGTCGGTCACTGCTCTCCCCCAGCTGCTGTTCAACTCGGTTCCGGTACGGCTGACCATTGTGTCAAAAGCCGGGACCCGCTACGAACGGGCCCGCGAGTTCACCTCGTGCGTATCCACATGAGCGCGACCGGATGGTACAATGCCGCCGCAAAGGACATTCCACGCATGAGCACCGTCCTGGCCGTGGGCTCTTGCCTGCACAACACCGAGGTGGGCTCACGTCACACGACGCCTTCCGGGGCTGAAGCGTCCACGTCGCGGCCCCGTGCGGTTGCAGTAGTAGGGCACCGCACGGCTGCGGGAGCTCAGCCTGCGTACGGTCGTCGACTTGCGGGAGTCTCAATTGCCCTGCCCGGTCCCATCGGGTGCCAACGCGGCGAGGGCGCTCAGCGAGTCCAGGGCGGCTCCCCGGGCGAGGCGCTCGTGGTGGTGCTCGTTGCGGCGGTTGCGCAGGCAGCCGTAGCAGGAGGTCTCCGGGCCGCAGTCGCAGGCGGCGAGGCGGGTCCGGGCGGCGCGTACGACCAGGTCCAGGTGCTGGCCCACGCGCAGCGCGCTGCCCGCGCCGCCGGGGACGGTGTCAAAGACCACCAGGCCGCCATTCCCGTCCGCGCCAGAGTGCGGGACGCCGTCGATGTCGTCCCGGCTGATCTCCAGGCCGGTGGTGGCGCCTTCCAGCAGCGCGTAGAGCAGGGACAGCCGTCGGTCCGCTGTGTCCAGTCCCGGGACGTCGAAGCGCAACTGCAGGATGTCGGTCTCGTAGCCGTGCGCGAGGGAGCGCCAGCGCAATGGGCCGGTGCATGGCTTGCCGCGCAGCGGGGCGGTGTGGCTCTTGGGTGTGCGGCGCTGGTTGGCGGCGCCCCAGCCGCACCACTCACAGATCAGGTAGCCGCTGCCGTTGGGTCCTTCCGACAGCGAGACCAGCCGTCCGCGTGAGCCGGCCCGGCACCAGATGAGCGCGCCGGTGGCGGACCGCCAACGGGTTTCGGCGAGCTCCTCGCCGAGGGTGACCACATGGGTGTCGCCGTACCAGCTGCGCGGCGGCGGTGATCCTGCGGGCTTGCCGGTGCGGTGTTCGGCGACGAAACCGAACTCGGGGACCAGGTACTCGCGCACCGGACCATCGGCGGGCCGTCCGCAGGCGGGGCAGGCGGGTTCCAGGTCCGGGCCGCCCTCACGGTAGTGGCGGCAGTCCCGGCAGACGGTGTAGCAGCGGCTGATCAGCTCGCGACCCGGCAACCGGTAGACGCCGCCGGAGCGCCACAGCACTCCCCCGGCGACCAGCTCCGAGCCGGGCGCGTACTCGTGGATGGCGACCGCGAGATCGCGGCTGAGCTCCAGACGCGCCCCGACCTGGCTGTCGCAGTGCGCGGTGCGCAGCTCCACGGTGTCCACCGGGAAGCCGTACTTGGGCAGCACGTTGCGGTTCGCCAGGAACCCGATCAGGGAACGCCGGGTCACGGTGTTGACGCTGCGTTCGAACCGGGCGGCGAGGTCGCTGCGGCGCTGCTGGAAGGCGGCGCTGCGGCGCTCCTCGAAGACGGCGACGTCCTGGGCGAGTTCGGCGCGCACCTGCTCCAAGTGGTCACACAGCTCGTCCACCCAGGCGCCGCTGTCCACGCCCAGCTCCTTGTGGACCGCCGGGGGAAGCACCGCGTCCAGGGCTTCGCGGACCCCGGCGGGCACCGGAGTGAGGAAGGCCCGCACCCGGGAACAGGGCGCTTGCGGCCCGTCCTGGCCCTTGCGCTCGCCGAGGAAGAACGCCCCGGCGGTCTTCCAGGTCTCGCCCCAGTTCTCCTTGGCGTGCCGGAAGAACTCCGCCAGGGCGACGGAGTGAGCGTGCCTGCGGTCGATCCTGGCGTTGCCCAGCGGCACATACGGGGCCCGCAGCTGTCCGGCGACCATCAGCTCGGGGGCCTGGAACCTCGACAGGTCGTGGGAGCGGCGCTGGGCGTAGGTGAGGACCAGGGCCGCGGAGTCGGAACGGCGTCCGGCGCGGCCGGCCCGCTGAATGTAGTTGGCGGTGCTCGGCGGCATGTTCCGCAGCATCACGCCCTGCAGTTCGCCGACGTCCACGCCGAGTTCGAAAGTGGTCGAGCAGGACAGCACATTGATGTCCCCGGCGAGGAAGCGCTGCTGGATCTCGGCGGCCTCCAGGCCGGTCCACTGCGCGGTGTGCTCCCGGGCGACCAGCGGCACCGGCTCGGTGGTGAGGTAGACGGTGCGGTAGTGCTCGTCCTCCTCCGGCTCGGCCGGGCGCAGCTCGCCCGCGCAGCCGAGGGTCGGGCAGATCCCGCGCAGCGCGTACCCGGCGGTGCGGCGGCACAGGGTGCAGCGGTGCAGCGGGCCGCCCTGGGACAGCTGCAGCCAGGTGTGGTCCAGTTGGTGGACCTGGCCGAGACCGGGCAGCGCGGCGGAGCGCAGCCAGCCGTCGGGCAGCGCGGCCAGCCAGCGCCAGCAGCCGTCCAGGACGTCGCGCGGGTCGGCCTGCGGGGCCACGGCGGCCAGCAGGCGGCGCAGGTAGTCCAGGCGGCGGTTGACGCCCTTGGTGGGCAGCCAGCTGAGGACTTTCAGCTTGGCTTCGGCGCCGTCCCTGCGCACCTGCACGGGACCGCGCCGGGGGTCGAAGATCTCATCGCGGGGATCGACCTCCTCCGGCATGGTCAGCGCGCCCTGCAGCCGCAGGGTGCGCAGCAGTTCGCCGAGCAGGGTCCAGCACTCGGCCGCGCTCAGCCCCAGGTCGAGCAGCGGCTGCGGAGGCCGCCAGCCCGGCTCCCGGTCAAGCTCGACCCGCAGCAGGCCGAGGCCCTCAAGGGAGTGGCGCTCGTCGAGGGCGACCAGTTCGCGCAGCACCCAGCGGGCGGCCTCACGGCGGCGGCGCTGCCGCGAGTCACGGCGCGCGAAGACTCCGGCCCGGCCGGCGGCCGCGGCGACCTCCTCGATCAGGTCGTCCACGGTGGCGTACGGGTCGCGGGCGGTGGCCCGGCGCAGACCGTCCAGGATGAGGCGGCGCTGCTGTACCCGGGCGTGGCTGGCCTCCAGGTAGGGGGCGAAGAACGCGGCGGCTTGCCGGCTGTCGCTGAAGGCGAGCAGCTTGCGTCCGCCGCCGGGGCGGTCCTCGTGGCCGGGCGAGGGCGGCAAAGCCTGGTAGAAGGTGGTGGTGAGGACGGCCGCGGCGGCCTCGTTGCCGCTCTCGAACTGACGGATCACACCGGTGCCGCGGGCCCCACAGGCCAGACAGCCGGTCGGCGAGCCGGCGCTGGTGTGCAGGCGCCGCACCGGACGCAGGGCAGGGTCGGGGCAGCCACAGGTTCCTGACGTGCCATCAGTGATGGTGCCGCAGCGGGCGCACAGGAGTGCGGGCTTCGACCCGGCCTGGGTCCGCGGGCCCTCGTCGAGGATCTCGTCGTCCTCGTCGGCGAACTCGGCACGTTCGGCCTCGCCGTCCTCCAGAAGCAGCCAGGTGCGCCGGTCCGCGTTGGTGACCCGGGGGTTGAACACGTCTCCGCCGGGCCCGCCCTCGACCGTCCCGACCAGGTGCACCGCACCGCAGCGCTGACAGGAGCCGAATTCGAACACGGTCCCGGTGCAGCGTACGCAGCGCTCATGGCGTCCGAGGCTCACATGCGGCCCCTCGGGGGTGAGGCAGGTGAACGCGCCCTCGGTGGCGCGGGCGAAGAGGTGGTAGCGGGCCGACAGCACCGGCGTGCCCGACATGTCCTTGATCCGGCCGCCGAGTTCCACCAGCGCCGCCAGCCCGTCGGCGCCCAGGCCGGCCGCGGCGAGCTCGCCGAAGGGGCGAGGTGCGGCGGCGAGAGCTGCCCGCAACTCCGCCATACCGCGCTCGTGGGCGAGCGCGGTATAAGCGTCCGGGCCGGCTTCGGGGTGCAGCCGCAACAGCTCCGCCGCCGGGTCGGCGCTCGCGGCGAGCGCCCGGTAGGCGGCGGCGTCCAGCGGCCCCCAGTAGGACCCTTCGGGCATCGGCACCCGCTCGGCGGTGACCAGGTCCTGCCGCCCGGGGTCGCCGGGCTCCCACTCGAAGGAGGCGTCGAAGAGCTTCGTCGCGAACTCGGCCACCGCCTCGGGGCGGTCGCCGACGGTGGCGCTGGTCGCGATGGCCTGCAACGGACGTCCGGGGGCGACCCGGTGGCGCAACCGCCGCAGCAGCATCCCCACCTCCTCGGCCTTCGCGCCGTCGTACACATGAGCCTCGTCCAGGACGACGAAGCGCCAGGTGCCGCCGTACCGGCCCTCGAACAGGTCCAGGTCGGCGGGGCGCAGCAGCAGATACTCCAGCATCGCGTAGTTGGTCAGCAGCAGGTGCGGTGGACTCTCCCGCATCTCCTCGCGGCTGAGCAGCTCGTTGGACAGGCGCGGCTCGCCCGGATTGAGCTCCTCGAACAGGGCCGCGCCCTGCCGGGCCTGCTCGGGGGTCTCGCCGGTGTAGCGGCCGAAGGTGAATTCCGGGGTGGCGGCGAGCAGCCGGCGCAGCCGCCGCAGCTGGTCATTGGCCAGGGCGTTCATGGGGTAGAGCAGCAGCGCGCGCACACCGGGCCCGAGGCCGCCCTGGCTGTGCTCGGCGGCGAGCGCGGACAGCACGGGCAGCAGAAAGCTCTCCGTCTTGCCGGAGCCGGTTCCGGTGGCGACGACCAGGTTGCGCCCGTCCCGCGTCTTGCGCAGGGCGCGCTCCTGGTGCAGGTACAGCGGCCGGTCCAGGGGCAGGGCGGCACTGCCGAGCCGGGTGAAGCCGGGGTCGAGCACGCCCTCGGCGATCAGCTCGCGCAGGGTTGCGCCGGTACGGTAGGGCGGCGTGGCCTCCAGCAGCGGACCCTTCGTCAGCAGCGGGCTCGCCTGGATCTCGGCGGCCAGTGCGGCGGCGATCGCAGGGTCGCGGACCGGGAGCAGCGAGCGCAGATAGCGCCGGTAGGTGCCGGTGATCAGGTCGCTGGTCGCAAGAGGGTCCACGGGGATGACGCTCCGGAGCTGGTGCGGCTGTACGGGTGACGGTTCCTCGGCAGCTTACGGCCCGGCGGGCAGCCAGGGGTCGGCGGCCGGGGCGTGCGTGGTGTCCAGCCGGGCGACGAGGGCGCGGCGGCCTTCATAGGTGAACGCGAGAGTGGCCCCGGGGTGTGCGGCGGCGGTATCCAGCAGGCGGCGCAGGTTGTAACTGCCGTCCCGGTAGGGCTCCAGGGTCTGTACGGTGCGTCCGTCGGCGAGCAGTTCCAGGACGGGAGCGCGGCGCGCGCCGGGCAGGTCGATCCGCAGCGGCTCGGCGGCGGCCAGCCGGTCCGGGTCCAGGCACAGCGGGCCCTCACCTCCTTCCGGCAGTCCATCGACGGCGGCGCGCATCCGCGGCGGGGTCACGGTGAGTCGCCAGCTCACCTCACGGACGACGAGGTCCACGCCGCGGGAGGCCGTCGCCGGGTCGTAGGCGAGCGCCGACGGGGCGGCGGTCATACCCGCCACGGGGCGCAGCAGCACCTCGGCGGGTTCCAGGCCGCGTTCGTGCAGCAGCCGTACGGCCGGGTGGCTCGGCGCCTCGAGTCCTTCGGCGAGCGCGACGGTGCGCTGCAGGCCGCGCCCGGCCGCGCCACGTACCCGGACGGTGTACTCCCCGAGCAGCGGCCGGGGCAGGCCCTGCCACAGTGCCGCGGTGTCCCCCGGTGCGAGGGTGTGCCGGACCAGGGCCGGTTCGCCGGGCCGCCGGATCTCCACCTGCCAGTCCGCTGTCCCGGCGGGCAGCCACAGCGCCGGCGGATGCCCGTAGACGGGCCTGCCGCCCTCGGTGTGCAGGCCGGCTACCGGATCGCCGGTGACCAGGCGGGGCCGGGCACGGCCCTTGACGAGGCGCCGGGTCGCGCCGTCCTCCGGGGACCACAGCCAGGACACGTCCTCCAGGGAGACCTGCACGAGCTGCCAGCCTGCCCAGCCGAGCGGCATCCGGCTGTACGCGAGGGTGCGCAGCGGCACGTCGGCGGTGGGCACGGAGTCATCGGGGTGCAGCAGCCACACCGGGTCGGGTGGCAGGGGCGCGGCCTCGGGCAGCGGACGGCCGTCCTCGTCGAAGGCCAGGGGAAGCCGCCGGGACCAGGCCGGGGGCAGCGTCCACCGCCGTCCGGCGGAGCTGACCGACAGCGCGGCCGTGGGGTTGGGGACGGCGTAGTGGCCGCCCTCCGCTTCCGGACCAGCCGGTGCTGGGCCGACCGGTGCTGGGCCGACTGGTGGAGAGATGGTGAGCCGCCGGTCGTCCGCCATGACCTCCGCGTCGGCCCAGCAGCCGGGGACCTGGAGCAGCAGTCCCCGGCCGAAGGGCTCCAAGAACGTGTCGGGCTCCGGTCCCGCGTCGGCGGTCCCGGCAGCGAGAGCCCCCCGGGCGGACAGCTCCACGGCACGGACGGTGAAGCGCTCGGGGGGTCCCCCCTCCGGAGGCTCGTGTCCGGCGTCCAGGGCACGCAGCAGCTCGCGGCACTGGTCCAGCAGAGGGCGCGCCGCAGCTCCGCCGTTGTGGAGCAGCAACGCGGGCGGGGTGCCGGGAGCCGCCTGCGACGCGACGTCAGGACCGTCGGCGAGTAGCCGCCACAGTTCGTCCAAATGCGCGTCCGGCACGCCGGTATGCAGCAGCAGCGCCTCACCGGGATCGAGTTCGGGGAAGGTCGCCAGCCCGAGCGCGGCGAGGGCCTCCCGCGTCGCCCGCCCCCACTGCGCCGCGTCCCGCGGGGTGGGGCGCCGCCGTCCGCAGGCCCGCCACCAGCATCTCCAGGGCGAGCCCTGCTCATGGTCCCGGGCGAAGGTCCCCACCAGTGCCAGGACGACGCAGGCGGGCCACCGCCGGGCGACGTCGGCGCGGGCCGCGCCCGCGTGCAGCTGTCCGAGCGCTCTGGCGACGGCCTCAACGACATCCTGCTCCGGCTCGGCCTCGGCTGCCAGACTGCGGCCGCGCAGCCGCAGCGACCAGCCGCGCTCCACCAGGTCGAGCAGCGCCTCCGCGTCCAGGGTCGCCCGGCTGCCCGCCCCCATCCACGTCCCTCCCCGTGCCCTGCCGCTCGCCGCGGCTCGTCGAAGTGCCGAGGATACGTCCGGCGCTCGGGTCCTGGCCTCGCGGGCGATGAGTCACCGGCCACAACAGCCGCACCCGCCGCCGAGAGTCCCGGTGGGCTCGAACATGAGGAGCGCGGCGCTGGACGGGGCGTACGGCTTGTGCTCGGTGCCTCGCGGGACGATAAAGACCGAGCCCTTGGCGAGGGCGCCCGTGCGCGCACACCAGCGAGATCGGAACGACGCGCATCGCGCCTCGGCCACATCGGCGTCACAGCGCCCGCAGCCCGTTGATCACATCCCGCAATAGGCCGACGTCCGGCAGGTCGGCCGGCGGCACGGGCCGTATCACGCGCAGCCGGCCGTCCTGCAGCAGGTCGCCGAGGAGCACGCGCACCACGCCGATCGCCAGGTCCGCCTCCGAGGCCAGCTCGGCGACGGAGATCGGGGCCCGGCGGCACAGGTCCATCAGCGCCAGGTGCTGATCGTCGAGGGCATCGTCCGGCTCGGCGTCCGGGTCAGCGACGATCACCGCGATGAGGTCGATGTCCTGGCCGGTCGCGGGCCGGGTCCGGCCCCCCGTGATGGTGTACGCGCGAACCAGCGGACCGGCCTCGTCGTCATACCAGAGCGCGCCCTCGTCATCCGGCGGGCTCATGCCACGTCACTCCCCCGGGTCATCCGCGTCGTGCTGCCGCGGGGCCACACCCAGGTGCTCGCCGACGCGATGGACCATGAGGGTCATCTCGTAGGCGATCTGGCCGACGTCGGCCTGCACCCCGCTGAGCACCGACAGACAGCTGCCGTCCCCGGCCGCGGTGACGAAGAGGAAGCCGTCGTCGAACTCGACCATCGTCTGGCGTACGCCACCGGCGTCGAAGTGCCGTCCGGCGCCCTTGGCGAGGCTGTGGAAGCCGGACGAGACGGCGGCCAGGTGCTCGGCGGTCGGGCGGTCCAGGCTGCTGCTCGCTCCCGTCACCAGTCCGTCGTTCGACAGCACGAGTGCGTGCCGTACATGCGGCACTCGCTCCGTCAGTTCGTCCATCAGCCATGCGAGTCCGGTGCTCACCGTCATCCCCCGTTCTCCCCGTTCTTTCGCGGTGCGTCGGCGGTACGGCCGCGGGCCAGCCCGCGAGCGAACGCCGCCATGGTGGAACGGGCCTCATCCGGAGATCGTTCCCGGTCGGCGCCCGTCGGCGGTGTGTCCGGCGCGCTCTCGTGCTGCGCGTCTTCTCTGAGCTGAGGTACGAGATTGGCCTGTCGTACCCGCTTCGGCAGTCCCATGCCGGTGCGCTCTTCCCTCGGCTGCGTCGGCGCCCTCGTCGCGACGGCCACCGCCCCCCGAGTCGGGGCCGGCAACTCGGCCCGCGCCATCGACTCCGGCACAGGGCGGGGTCGCAGCGTGAGTTCGCCGGTCTCGGGCTCGTCGTCCTCGGCCTCGACCAGGATCGCGGTCGGGATCAGGACGACGGCTGCCGTACCACCGTAGTCCCCCCGCCGAAGGGTGACGCGGATCCCCTGGCGGGAGGCCAGCCTTCCGACGGTGAACAGACCGAGCCGGTCGGTTTCGGGCAGCTCCACGCCCGCCGCCGCCTCGCCGAGTTCGTCGTTGACCTCGGCCAGCCGCTCCGGGCCCATGCCGAGGCCGCGGTCCTCGATCTCGATGACGAAGCCGCCGGCGACGACCTCGCCCCGCACGACGACCTTGGTCTCCGGTGGCGAGAAGGCGGCGGCGTTCTCGATGAGTTCGGCCACCAGGTGCACGACGTCGCCGACCGCCGCGCCCGTGACGGAGATCCGCGGCATCCGCCGGACCGCCACCCGGGGGTAGTCCTCGACCTCGCCGACCGCCGCGCGCACGACCTCGGCGAGCCGGACCGGGCGCCGCCAGGCGCGGCCGGGTGAGTTGCCGGAGAGGATGAGCAGGCCCTCGGCGTGCCGGCGCATGCGGGTGGTCATGTGGTCGAGCCGGAACAGGTCCTCGAGCTCGGTGGGGTCCTGGGTGCGGCGCTGCATGGCGTCGAGGAGGGTGAGCTGGCGGTGCAGCAGCACCTGGCTGCGGCGGGCCAGGTTGATGAAGACGGCGGAGACGCCGCGCCGCAGCTTCTCCTGCTCGACGGCGGCGTGAACCGCCGCGCGTTGGGAGGCGGTGAAGGCCCGGCCGACCTGACCGATCTCGTCGTCGCCGAGGTGCAGGGCGGGCGCGGCCTTCAACACGGCCTCGTGGTCGACGATTTCCCCGGCCCGGAGCCTGCGCATGACCTCGGGCAGGCGGTTACCGGACAGCTCCATCGCCTCGTCGCGCAGGGTCCTGAGCCGGCGCACCAGGCGGCGGCCGAGGCGCAGCGACACCACCATCGACAGGATGACGAGCACCAGGCCGGCCAGGCTGACCGCGCCGGTGCGCAGCAGCACGTCGTAGCCGGTCTCGCGGGCCTCCGAGCCGATCTCGTCGGCCGCTGTGACGTCGATGGCGTCGAGTTCGTCGAGCGCGTCGTTGACGCTCTGCCGCCACAGCGACTCCTGGAGGGCAAGCGGGGCGTCCCGGGGGGCGGAGCTGGTGGACAGCAGTTCCGCGGATCTGAGCGCGCCGCCCAGCTTGCCGTTCTCGAAGGCCACCAGGCGCTCCTCGGCGGCGGGCGGCAGGTCGGCTCCGTACGCGTCCTCCAGCAGCCGTCGAGCGCTGATCAGGCTGGTGAAGTCACTGAACGCCGAGCCGGTCATGCCCGCGACGCGGGCAGCGGCCATGATCGCGTCTTCCTGGGAGATGAGTTCTCGGGCCCGGATCACCTGGACGGCCACGATCGCCTGCCGGGCCAGCTGTCCGGTCTGGAGGGCGCCGAGCGACTCGCGCAGCGGGAAGCCGGGCTCGATGACGGACGAGTACGTCTCCAGGACGTGGGACCAACTGGCCTCGGGGTCACGGGCCTCCTGGCGCAGGGCGCCCAGCCCGTCAGTGGCCACCTGCAGGGTTTGGGTGAGCTGTTCCTTCTGGTCACCGGAGAGCGCGGTGCCGCGTTCCTGGGCGGTCGCGTGGCCGCGCAGGACGGCGAGGGCGGCGTCGGTCCTCTTCTCGAGCCGCGCGAGGTCGCTGCCGCCGGTGCTGCCGTGCGATGCGGTGTAGACGACGGCGGCGCGGCGCTCGTCCTGCAGGGCGAGGTCGAGGTTGTCGGTGGGGACTCCGTAGTAGCGGTAGGTCTCGGCGACCCTGAGCAGCGCCAGTGCGTCGCGCACGGAGGAGTACGTGCTGTAGGTCCACAGGCCCGCCAGGGAGAACAGCGGCACAAGAAGCAGTGCGACGAGCTGGGTGCGGATGGTGCGGGGACGCAAACGCATGGGCAGTGGGTCCTCGGTGACGTGCGTGGGGGCAAACGCCTCCGCTTCGACCACTGGTTCGATACGGAGGAGGCACAGTATGTCCTATGAGACAGCACACCGTGGCACCCGGTGTGACAATTCGCAAGTCTGTGCTTCGCCTGTACGGCCCGCCTCCGCGCCGTTCACGCCCCGCTAACGGGGACGCATTCCCGAGGTAACGCCGGTGTCGCATGCTCGACGCATGGAACGGGGTCTCGTGGTCAAGTGGGCGTACGGCCCCGTCCCCGGCGCCCGGGATGTGACGCCGGAGGTGCCGGTCCTGCACCGGGACATCCACGGCTACCGCAGGGCCTTCCGGATGGCGGGCAGCGGGCCGCCGCTGCTCCTGGTGCACGGGCTGGGCGACTCCTCCGCGACCTGGTCGCACATTCTGCCGCGCCTCGCCCGCCACCGCACCGTCATCGCGCCGGATCTGCTCGGCCACGGTGACAGCGAGCAGCCCCGTGCCGACTACGCGGTGGCGGCCTACGCCTGCGGGATGCGCGACCTGCTCGGCGTCCTGGACATCGAACGGGTGTCGGTGGTCGGCCATTCGCTGGGCGCAGGGGTGGCCATGCAGTTCGCGTACCAGTTCCCCGAGCGCTGCGAGCGGCTGGTGATCGTGGGCGGCGGCGGGATCGGCCCCGAGGTCCATCCGCTGCTGCGGCTCGCGGCGGGGCCAGGCGCCGAGCTCGCGCTGCCGCTGGCGACCTCGGCTCCGGTGCGCAAGGCGCTGAGGGCCGTCGCGCCGCTGTTGCGCCTCACCGGGGGGCTCGGGCTCGGACGGCACGACTTCGACTACGTGCTGGAGCGCTATCTCGCGCTGTCCACCGACACCGCGCGCCAGGCGTTCCTGCGGACGCTGCGCGCCGGGGTCGATCTGCGGGGCCAGGCGATCACGATGATGGACCGCAGCTATCTGACGGCCGGTCTGCCCACGCTCATCGTCTGGGGTGAGCACGACGGGGTGATCCCGGTCGAGCACGCGGGGATCGCGCACGCGGCGATGCCGGGCAGCCGCCTGGAGGTCTTCGGGGACGCGGGGCACTTCCCGCACCATGACGCGCCTGACCGGTTCGTGTCCGTACTGGAGGACTTCCTGGACTCCACCTCGCCCCAGGAGTACGACCCTGTGCGCTGGCGGCGGCTGCTGCGCCGGGGCCGCGCGGACGAGGCGCTGTACGCGGAGGCCGAACCGCCACACCCGTCCAGCGGGTCGTGAGCGGCGCGTCCGGGTGGGGCGCTGGCACGATGGCCGTATGGGACAGAGGATGAGCGACGAGCAGTGGCGGGCCTTCGTCAGCGAGGGCACCCGCACCGGCAAGCTGTCGACCGTACGGGAGGACGGCAGCCCGCATGTGGCGCCGATCTGGTTCCTGCTGGACGGCGACGACCTGGTCTTCAACACGGCCGCCCGGTCGGTCAAGGGCCGCAATCTCCTGCGCGACGGCCGGGCCGCTCTGTGTGTGGACGACGACCGGCCGCCCTTCGCGTACGTCATCGTCTCCGGGCGCGCGGAGATCTCCGAGGAGCCGGGCCCGCTGCGGGAGTGGGCGGGCAGGATCGCCGGCCGCTACGTGGGCCAGGACCGGGCGGACCAGTTCGGGGAGCGCAATGGCGTGCCCGGCGAACTGCTGGTGCGGCTGCGGATCGGCAAGGTGGTCAGCGAGACCGGGGTGTCGGACTGACGCGCCGTCATCGGCCGACCGAGTCCAGCATGCGCGCGGCGTGCATCCGCCCGGCGTGTTCGACCAGCGCGATCAGCACCTCCTTCCCGGACTCGCGGCTGCGCGCGTCGCACAGCACGACCGGGGTGCCGGCTTCCAGGTCCAGGGCGCGTGCCACGTCCTCGGGGCGGTAGGAGCGCGCGCCGGGGAAGCAGTTGACGGCGACGGCGAAGGGGATGCCCCGGTGCTCGAAGAAGTCGACGGCGGGGAAGCAGTCGTCCAGGCGGCGCGTGTCGGCGAGCACGACGGCGCCGAGCGCGCCGTTGGACAGCTCGTCCCACAGGAACCAGAAGCGGTCCTGGCCGGGGGTGCCGAAGAGGTAGAGCGAGAGGCCCGCGCGGATGGTGATCCGCCCGAAGTCCATGGCGACCGTGGTCGTGGTCTTGCGCTCGACGCCGTCGATGTCGTCCACGGTCCGGCCGGCCTCGCTGAGCCGCTCCTCGGTGCGCAGCGGCCGGATCTCGCTGACCGCGCCGACCAGGGTGGTCTTGCCGACCCCGAAGCCCCCGGCGATCAGGATCTTCAGTGCCATGACCGGCTCGTCGGGCAGTGGCGGGTCCTGCCCCTCTCGGCCCGGTCGGTCAGAGCGCGCGGAGTCCATCGATCACCTCTCGCAGGATGTGCTCGTCGGGGAGCTGTGCGGGCGGTACGGGGACATGCACCCGTACGCTGCCCAGCGCCAGCAGGTCGCCCAGGAGGACGCGTACGACGCCCACGGGCAGGTCGGAGTCAGCGGCGAGCTCGGCGACCGACAGGGGTTCCCGGCGGCACAGGGCGAGGATGGCGCTGTGCTCGGGGGCCAGCGACGGGTCGTCCACGGCGCCGCGTTCGGCGACGACCTGAGCGATCAGGTCGAGCCGGGCGCCCTCCGAGCCGGGGCGGGTGCGGCCGCCGGTCATCGCGTACGGGCGCACCAGCGGACCTGCCTCGTCGTCGAACCAGTGGCGGTCGCCGCGCTCGCCCATCGCCGGGTCTGTCATGTCAGCGCGGTCCCGTCAGCCGCCGACCGGGCTGTCGGCGGCCCTGTCGCGCGGCGGCGTGTGCAGATGCTCGCCGACCCGCTTCACCAGCCGGGCCATCTCGTACGCGATGAGGCCGACGTCGGCGGCCGCGGTGGTGAAGACGGCGAGGCAGGATCCCTCGCCGGCGGCGGCCACGAAGAGGAAGCCGCGGTCGAGTTCGACCATGGTCTGGCGGACTGGACCGGCGTCGAAGTGGCGTCCGGCGCCCTTGGCGAGACTGTGGAAGCCGGAGGCGACGGCCGCCAGGTGCTCGGCGTCCTCGCGGCTCAGGCCGCACGAGGCCCCGACCGCCAGGCCGTCGTTGGAGAGCACGACGGCGTGGCGGACGTTCGCGACCCGCTCGGTGAGTTCGTCGAGCAGCCAGTCGAGTTCGCCGGCCCGGTGCGATGTGTCGATCATCCCTGGTCTCCTTCACTCGACGGAGTGTCCGGCGAGTCCTTGCGGTCCTGGGCGGTGGCGGGCGTCTGTTCCCGCCGGCCGGCGACCCGCAGCGCCCGCCGCTCGGGCCGTACGTCACGGGCCTCGGGGCCTCCGCCCCTGAGCCATCCGCTGCGGTAGGCGGCCATGGTGGCCCGGGCCTCGTCGGGGGAGCGCCCGGGCTCACCCGGCCGCCCGGCGTCCTGCGGCTCGCGCCGGTCGGGGGGCGGGGG
>NZ_RJVR01000365.1 GCF_003999195.1 Streptomyces soli | reverse complement strand
CGGCCCTGGGCACGCGGGCGGTGCAGGCGCGGGAGGCCGCCGACGGGCGGGCCTTGCAGGCGGTTGCCGCCCAGTCGCAGGTGGAGGCGGCGGCGTCGCGGCGTGCGGCGGCGAACGCGGGCGCTGTGCGGCAGGCCGAGGCGGCTGCTGCCGCCGAGACCCGCGACGCGACGCAGGCCCGCACCGACGGCTACCTACGCTCGGGGCTGGTGCTGTCGGCGGTGCTCGGCGCCGGCGTGCTGCAGGCCGTGCAGCTGGAGAAGCGCATGGCGAACGTCATGACGATCTCCAAGGAGATCAACGCCGGTTCGGTGAGCGGCTTCACCGACCAGATCGTGCAGATGTCGACGGGCCTGACGCAGTCGTCGACGCAGCTCGCCGAGGGCCTGTACCAGATCGTGTCCACGGGCTTCGACGGCGCGGACGCCATGACGATCCTGCAGGTCGCATCCAAGGGCGCCAGTGCGGGCCTGACGACGACCGAGACGTCCGCGCGGGCCCTGCTGGGCGTCCTGAAGGCGTACGGCCTGACGGCGGGCGACGCCAGCGGCGTCATGGACACGATGTTCCAGACCGTCAACAAGGGCGTCATCTCCTTCGAGGAGCTGGCGCAGAACCTTGGTGACGTGGTGCCGATGGCGGCCGCCGCCGGCGTGAAGTTCGACGACCTGTCGTCGGCGTTCGCGGCGATCACCCTGTCCGGTGTCCCGGCTGCGGAGTCCGCCACCGCGCTGAACCAGATGATGACGCGGATGATGGCGCCCACCACCGACCTGAGCAACGTGATGCGCAAGCTCGGGTACGAGTCGGCGGCGTCCGCGTTGCAGCAGGACGGCCTGTACGTGGTCGTCAACAAGTTGACGAAGGCCACGGGCGGCTCGTCCGAGGCGATGACCAAACTGTTCGTCGACGTGCGAGCGACCCGCGCGGTGCTGTCGCTGGCTGCCAACGACGGCCGCAACTACGCCGACTCCTACGAGGGCATCGCCAACGAGGTGGAGCGGGCCGGCGCCACCCAGAAGGCGTTCGAGCTGCAGATGAACACCACCTCGGGGCAGTGGGCGATGTTCTCCAACCGGGTACAGGCGGTGGGTGTCGACCTGGGCCGGGCTCTGCTGCCGGCGTTGCAGAGCGTCGGTGAGGCGCTGTCGGTGTTCGCGGGGGCGATCAGCGACCTTCCCTCGCCGGTGAGGACGCTGGCCGGGGCACTGCTGGCTTTGATGTCGGCGACGTTGCTGCTGCGTGCCGGTGTCGGAAAGGTGAGCGTGCAGTTCACGGCGTTCCGTACCGCGATGGCCGAGGCCAGGGTGGGTGGAGCAATGCTTCCCGCCGTGCTGAGCGGTGCGGGCCTTGCCGTCTCCGCGCTGGCGGCGGTGCTGACGATCGGTGTGCTGGCGTACTCGGCGTACTCGGCGTCGAAGGAGAAGGCGAAGGCCGCAACGGCGGACCTGGTGGACGCGCTGCGGCAGGAACGCGAGGCGGGCGACGCGGGCGCCGGTGTCCGCAAGCTGACCGAGCAGCTGACCAACAGCGACGACATGAAGAAGCTGGAGAAGCTGGGCATCTCCACCACCACCGCCATCGATGCGATCACCGCCGGCGGGACGAAGCTGGACGAGCTGTACGCGAAGATCAAGACCGGGCGCGATGCGTCGTTCTTCACCACGCCCAACTCGCCGGTCGTCACGTACGACACGCGCTGGGACGATGCGAAGAAGATCCTCGACAAGCAGCACGGCATCTGGTCGAACGCGGTCAAGGACGAGGCGTCGCTGGCCGCCCAAATGCAGATCGTCAACGCGCGGCTCGCCGCTTCCCGGGTCAAGGTCGGCGACCTGTTCAGCCTGGACCAGTTGCTTCCGGTCGGGACCGACGGCCTTCCGCAGTACACGGATGAGATGAAGGCGGTGGCGCAGGCCCTCGGCGACATCGTGAATCCGGCGAAGGCGTGGCAGGACGCGCAGGACAAGGTCGCCAAGTCCAACAAGAACGCGAAGGCGTCGCTCAAGGACTAAATGAAGGAGCTGGAGCACCAGCTCAAGGCGCAGCGCGACTTCCAGAAGAACCTGTCCACATTGGCGATGGCCGGGTACACCGGCCTGACCGACCACTTCGCGCAGCTCGGTGCGTCGTCGGCGCCGATCCTGGATGAGCTGGTCAAGCAGCTCGGCAAGGGCAAGACGAAGGTCGCCGATGAGCTGCAGGCGATCATCGGGGAGTCGGCGTCGCGTTCCCAGGAGACGTTCCGGGCCGGTCTGGAGCAGTTGCCCGCGATCGCCGCCACCTATGGCAAGAAGATCGCCCAGAAGTGGGCGGACGCTGCCGCGACCAACGACGCGGGCAAGTTCGGGCAGGTCATGCAGGAGATGGCCGTCACCGACATGTCCAGCGCGGTGAAGAAGGGCATTGCGGTCGCCAAGAGGCAGCTGCAGCGCGGCATGGCCCTGCTGGCGCAGGTCGCGCAGGAGGGCGGCACGGGCGCGGCGGACGCGCTGCGAAACGCCCTGCTGTCGGGGGATGTGACCGGCGCGATGGACCAGCTGGCGAACATCTGGGGCGCGGATGTGCCGATCAGCTCCAAGGACCTGCGGGGTGTCGTCTCGGCGTTTAAGACGGCCGGCGGCCAGGCCAAGGGCGAGTGGACGGGCATGCTCGACCTGATCGCGCAGGTCTCCAAGTCCAAGGGCTCTGCCGCCGCGCAGGCCCTGACGTCGGCGTTGCTGTCCGGGGACATGAAGGCCGTGAAGGCGCAGCTGGACGGGATCGGTGTGAGCGTTCGGGAGATCCCCGGCACCAAGAACATCTCCGTCAGCGTGAACCCGCCGTCGCCGGTGACGGTGACGGTGATCCCGCGCGTCGCGCCCGGCTCGAGCGTGCCGTGGGCGAACAAGCCCCAAGTACAGGCCGACGGGTCGCTGCTGTCGTTCTACGCCGGCGGCGGCACGCGCGAGTCCCACGTGGCGCAGATCGCGCCCGCGGGGTCGTGGCGGGTGTGGGCGGAGCCGGAAACGGGCGGCGAGGCATACCTGCCTTTGGCCCTGTCGAAGCGGGCCCGCTCCAAGGAGATCCTGGTGGAGGTCGCGCACCGGTTCGGGGCGAGCGTCGACTTCCACGCCGAGGGCGGCTTGTCGGGTTGGTCGTACACGCCGGCGGGCGGCCTGGACGGCCTGTTCTCCCTGTCGGGCATCGCGTCGGACTCGATGAACAGCAAGGGCACGGGCGTCGACTGGGCCAAGTTCGGCAAGAACCTCGACAAGTCGGTGTCGCAGGCGCAGCGGTGGCGTAAGGACCTGGCGACGGTTGCGCGCCGCGCCGGTACCGACGTCGCTGCCGCGCTGGAGGCGATGGGCGCCGACGGCGTCGGCCTGACGCACAAGATGGCCACGGGCACCTCGAA
This sequence comes from Streptomyces soli, assembly GCF_003999195.1. GTDB lineage: Bacteria > Actinomycetota > Actinomycetes > Streptomycetales > Streptomycetaceae > Actinacidiphila > Actinacidiphila soli. The sequence goes on along the minus strand of NZ_RJVR01000365.1, from coordinate 2,375 downwards.
GTACGTGAAGAGCATGGCCGGGGATCTGGAGAAGCTGGCGGCGACCGCGAAGGCGTCGCTGTCGGACTACACCGTCCAGCTCGGTGGCGCGGCCAAGCAGACGTCGGCGTTCCAGCAGGACCTGGCGAAGCTGGCGGCGCAGGGCTATGGGGACCTGGCGTCGCGGCTGGCCGCGCAGGGCGACGAGGCGGCACAGCAGCTCGCGGCGCAGGCCGTGAAGTCCAAGTCGGCCGCGTCGAAGGCCAACAATGCCTCCAAGGCGGCGTCGGCGACGCTGTCCGACCAGGACCTGGCCGACTTGCTGACGGTCATCTCGGCGATCAAGTCGAGCAAGACCGGTATCCACCAGGTCGCCGACGCCACGCAGCTCGGCGAGGACCGCATCATCGAGGTCGGCAACGCGGGCCTGTCCCGGTTGAAGAAGGCGCTGGGGTCGCGGGCGTCGAAGTTCGTGTCCGATCTGGGGCGGGCCAACAAGGGCCTGTCGTACGCGGCGGGCGGTGTCCTGACGCCGGGGCTGTATGCGACGAGCAACGGCCTGGTCAGGTTCGCTGAGCCTTCCACCGGGGGCGAGGCGTACATCCCGCTCGGGCAGTCCACGCGGGGCTCGGCGACGGCTGTCCTCGAGGACGTCGCCCAACGCTTCGGCTACACCCTCACCGCGCAGGGCGTCTCGGGGCCGGTGCCCGTGGATGCGAAGCCCGCCGGCGGCGTGCACGTGGTCGTGGTGAAGGAGGCGGCCGCGCCGCTGATCGGCCAGATGCCGGTGACCGTCACCGGTAGTGCCGGTGGCAGCGGGGCGGCGCAAGAGATCGGCGCGGAGGTGATGCGGCGCCTTCGTGCCGCGCAGCGAGGAGGCAAGATCTGATGACGACCCTTGGGGACTACCAGTTGGACGTCGGCGGCGGCCTGGTGATCGGCTCGGGCACGCTGCTGCCGATCGGTGAGATCACCGGGCTGGGCGCGCCGGAGCTGCGCACCGAGGACGTCGACAACCCCACCGACGACGGCGGCTTCCCGGGCGTGGACCTGTTCGGGACGCGGACGGTGACGATCGAGGCCGGTATCCGCACCCCCGACGACCCGGCGGCCGCGCTCGATTTGCTGGCCCGGCTGCAGCAGGCCACCGGCGCTGATGCCGTCCGCAAGACGGCGGGGGCGCTGGCGGTGCTGCGCGCCAAGTGGCCCGGCCGGGACGTCAAGCGCCTGTACGGCAGGTGGCGGCGGGTGGAGACGGCCGCGATGGCGCAGGCCGTGTACGGGTGGATTCCGCTTACGCTGGACTTCGCCGCGACGGACCCGCGCTGGCACGCCGACGACTCGCAGTCGCTGACGCTGCCGCTGGACATCTCGAATGACTCGCAGGGCTTCACCGCTCCGGTCCGAGCCCCGATCACCACGGGGGTGTCGAACCCGGCCGAGCGGCCCGGGTGGGTCCTCAACGAAGGGGACCTGGCGGCGTGGCCGACGGTGCGCATCGACGGGCCGGTCACCAACCCGAAGGTGTGGGTGGTGGACACCGGCCGCTACCTGCAGCTGCAGATCAGCCTGGCGGCCGGGGAGTGGATCGACATCGACACCCGGCCCGGCACGCGCTGGGTGCTGCGCAACGGGTCGGGTAACGCGGCGCCGGCGCTGACGTCCGGCTCCCGCCTGGACCTGTTCCAGATCCCGCCCGGCAAGAGCGAGATCCGGTGGACCGCCACCGACTACACGAACACCTGCCGCCTGACCCTGTCGTGGCGCGACGCCTACACCGCCTTGTGAGGACACCTCAATGACGCTGATCCAGCCCCCGATGATGGTCAACGGCGGCGTCCATCCCGCCCGCACCATGCGCATGATGATCCGCGACCTGTCGCGCGGGTCGCAGGGCGTGACCGAGTACAACGACCTCAAGGTGAGCCAGCAGGCGACGCCCGGCGCGGGCGTGGCTGTCGCCGACGGCTCCGGGGTGGTGCGGGGTGCCGCCTGGGGCCAGGGCTCCTACACCCAGTACAACGTGGGTACGGCGAGCGTGAACATCGCCCCCACGGGCGCGTCGGGGCGCACCGACATGGTGGTGCTGCGCGTCCTGGACCCCGAGTACGAGGGCAGCTTGAACCCGGCCTCCGACGACATCGGCTACTTCCACGTCGTGTCGAATGTGTCGGCGACGGCGACGCAGCCGCCGGCGGGGATGACCGCGATCCCGCTGGCCCGCATCGCGATCCCGGCGAACTGCGCGACCATCACCGACGCGATGATCACCGATGTGCGGGGCATCGCCAACCCGCGTAGTGCAGCGATTCATAAGTTCTTCGGGGAGTGCTGACTACGCTCAGTGCTCCCCGAGCGCGGCGAGGTGGACACCGCACGCGCAGTCCAGAGCCTCT
>NZ_RJVR01000064.1 GCF_003999195.1 Streptomyces soli | reverse complement strand
CAAGCCGCCCGAGCGCCGGCGCGTCCCGCAGCAACGCGGCCGCGTCGGCCCGTTGACGTAGCGGAGCGTCCTCGTCCGCGGCGACCCGCGCGAGATGCCGGCCGAGCAGCGTGCGCTGCGCCGGAAGCCAGCGGCCGGTGAGCGCGTGCGGCACCCGCGGCACCCACGGTCCCGGGCCGCCCGCCGCGAGCAGCGCTTCCACCAGGTCGGTACGGCGTGCGGCGACCGTCCACAACACACGCGGCACACCGGCGAAAGACCGCCCGGCAGCGAGGAGTCCGGCGCAACGCGGTTCCCGCGTGGCGGGGTCCGCGAGCCACACCTGGACGGCCCGAGCAGCCTCCTCAGGATCTTCGCCCTCGAGGGCGACGCGTCGTACGAGATCGTCGAGCCCGGCCAGGTCCGTCGCGTGGTCCTCCAGCAACCCGGCGAGGGCGACGAGGCGGGCGGGCCGGAGCGAGGCCGGGGCCGATGCCGTCCAGATGGCCCGCGCGGTGGGTGCGTCGACCCGCAGCGGCGTCCGACCGCCGGTCCACCTCGGGTCGGCGACGACCTCGGCGAGGAGCAGGGCGACGGCCGCCGCCCGTGACGCGTCCCCGCGTGCCGCCGCGCCCAGCACGCTGCGGCGCAGCCAGCGTTCGGCCGCCTTCAGCGTGTGCGCGGTGGAGTCCCGGGACTGGACGGTGGTGAGTGCCGCGTCGCGCAACACGGTGTACGGCACGGCCGCCAGCAGTAGGGACGGGGCCTCGGCCGCCTGCGCCAAGGCGGCTTCGCGTACGGAATACTGGTCGTGCCAGGCGCGTTCGCAGGAGGCGACGACGCGTCGGTATTCCGCCGGATCGCCATGGTGGTGGGCGGCGGCGAGCAACGCGGGCCAGGCGAGAGCGCGTTGGTGCACGCGGTGGGCCTCGGTCATCGCCCGTAGCAGCGGCTCAGACTCGGGCAGCGGGAGCAGGGAGCCGAGCCGCGCCCTGACGAAGCCGCTGCGTCCTTCCCGCTCCAGGTAGGGGCGGATGATCTCGGCCCGGTGGTGCGGTTCAAGGGCGGCGACCGCGCGGACCGGCGTGTAGGCCGCCCCGCGCCCCACGGGCATACGCTCCCTCACCAGGCGCAACCTGTCCTGCGGCGGGACCAGGGCGAGCAGCGGATCGGCCACCGGATACATCCCACCCCGGTACCGGACGGACCCCTGACGGCAGACATCCGCGAGTGCGGCCAATTCGTCGGGCGCCAGTGGGCGCAGGGCACGCAGGACACCGCGCGGCAGCGGTCCGGCGGCCAGCGGCAGTTGTTCGCCGGTGCCGCCCCGGCGCACGGCCGAGAGCAATGCGCGCGGCCTGCGCATCGCGGCGGCGGTGGCGCGTTCGGTCATCAGGCCAGGGGCGCGTTCGGCCAGCAGCAGGGCGGCGTCCGGATCGCGTTCGGCGATCGTCGACACCAGCCGTGCGTTGCGGCGGCGGTGGGCGTACCGCTGCTGCGCGTCGCCCAGCTCTTCGTACGCGCCGGCCAGGTGCTCGGCGACGGCGAGCGGCGCGGTACGGGCCAGCGAGCCCAGCACACCGGCCGGTGCGTCGAGGCGCGGCAGCCACTCCCCCGCCGTGCCCGCCGTGCAGGCCGGCAGCAGCCGGGCGGCCTCGCTGTCGCCGCGCCGGGCACGCACCTGCGGCAGCAGCCTGTCGGCGAGTTCACGGCGCCGCGAGAGCCGCAGCACGCGGTAGGTGTCGTGCCGTACGGCACGGATCCGGCTCAACGCGAGCTGTGCGAGGGCGGATTCGGGAACCGGGAGCCGGATCGCGGCGGCCAGCGCCCGGCGCCGCAGCAGTGGGTCGTCCAACGCGGCCGCGACAGCGTCGAGGTCGCGGCGGGCGACGGCGAGGAAGAGTCCGAGGTGCCGGGCGTCCGGACCGCCGGAGTCGAGGGCCGCATGGTCGGCCCGGTAGTCGTGGTCGTCGAGAGATCGGACATGTTCGGCGATGGCCCGCATACGGGCCGGGAAGGGCAGATGGTCGAAGCGGGCGTACGTGGCGTACAGAGCGGCGGCTTCTTTTCGCGGAGTGTTCTCGCTGCGGTTCTCGTGTGGGCTCATCGCGATCACCGGTGGGTCGCGGGGCCGTCCTTTCGGATCATCATGAGGGGATGCTGGCAGGGCGGAAGTGCCGCCCGCAAGCGGATTACGGCGTGATCAGCGGTGGGCCGTTCAGCCGGGCCGGGTCAGCCCGCTCGGGTGGCGGAGATCGTCAGGCGTACGTAGTCGACCACCGGCTCCGGGAGGCGGTCGGCGACGGCGTTGACGAAGGTCTCGCGCTCGTCCTCCGGCAGCCGTTCGAGCTGGCCGCCCAGCACGACGACCGCGAGGTAGCTCCGCAGTTGCTCACCCGGCTCCAGCCGCGCCGGGTCGGGCAGCAGGCCGACCTCGATGTCGGTGAATCCGGCGTCGCGCAGCCGCTGTTCGGTCTCGGCGACGCCTGCGAAGTTCCATACGGCGGGCTGCGGGCCCAGGACGTCGTCGACGGCGGCCGAGACGGTCGCGATGTTGCCGAGGCCGCCGCATTCGGCGACGAAGCGGCCCCCGGGGCGCAGGACGGCCGCGATGTGCGCGAAGAGCGCGGCGTGGTCGGGGATCCAGTGGAAGGTGGCGATGCTGGAGACGGCGTCGGCCTCCTCCCCCAGCGGCAACGGCCGGGTGAGATCGGCGTGCAGGATGTCGACCCGGTCCAGCCGTCCGGCGAGCCGGGCCCGCAGTTGGCCGAGCATCCGCAGGGATCCGTCGACGGCGACGACCCGGCCGCGCGGCAGGCGGTCGAGGAGGGCGGCGGTGTCCCGTCCGGTGCCGCAGCCGAGGTCGAGCACGCGCTCGTCGCCGGACAGGGTCAGCCGGGCGAGGGTTCGGCGGCCCCATTCCAGATGAGGCAGGGGCAGTGCGTCGTATGTCGTGGCATCCCATTCCCTTGGCATGAGGCGTACGCTACCCAGGCGGGTCCACAACGTGATACCGATATCCCATATGGTGGCCAGGAGAGCCAGGAGGAGCCGGAGCGATGTCGGAGATCCGAGTACTGCCAGTCGGCCACGTGGTGGGCGGCCGCGTACCCGTGGAGGACGACGACTGGGGACGTGTCGAGGCGGTGATCCAGCTGGACAGCGAGCGCTTCGGGCCGGAGGCGCTGTACGGGCTCGACGGCTTCTCGCACATCGAGGTGGTCTTCCACTTCGACCGCGTACCGGCGGAGAAGATCGAGACCGGCGCGCGGCATCCGCGTGGCAACACGGACTGGCCACTGGTCGGCATCTTCGGCCAGCGCGGCAAGAACCGCCCGAATCTGCTCGGCGTCTCCCGCTGCCGGCTGCTGAAGGTGGACGGCCTCGACATCCACGTCAGCGGCCTCGACGCGGTGGACGGCACGCCGGTCCTGGACATCAAGCCCTGGATGGCCGAGTTCGGACCGCTCGATGAGGTCACCCAGCCCGCCTGGGCCACCGAGTTGATGCGCGACTACTACTGAGGCCGAGCGGGAGGGCGTACGACCGGGTGAGGCCGCGGCCCCATCCGGCGTGTCGCCATAACCGGCGATCGGATGAGCTGACGATGCGTTCATGCGCTCCATTCATGCGGCATCACTGTGCACCGCGGGTGCCGGCATCGTGGGCCTCGCAGCCATGGCCGCCTGGGGGGTGCACACCCTCCCGTACCGGGCCCAGGCCGCCGGAGCGCTGCCCAGCCCCAGCCCCCAGCTCCGCCCGGTGCCGCTGCCGGACCTCGCCCGGCGTTCCTTCGACCGCCGGCCCTCGCCGTACGGCGCGCCCCGCCCGGAGATCGTCACCCGGGCCAAGTGGGGCGCGGACGAGTCGCTGCGCCAGGAGGCTCCCCGCTACGGGCACGCCGTGCGGGTGGTCTTCCTCCACCACACCGACAACGGCAACGGCTACGACTGCGGGCAGGTGCCCGAGATCATCCGAGGCATCTACACCGGCCATGTCAAGGACCACCACTGGGACGACGTCGCCTACAACTTCTTCGTCGACAAGTGCGGCACCATCTACGAGGGCCGGGCGGGCGGTGTCGCCAGACCCGTCACCGGAGCGCAGGCGGTCGGATTCAACACCGACACCATGGGCATCGCCGCGGTCGGCACCTACGACGCCACCGGCACCGTGACCCAGGCCATGACCGACGCCATCGCCCAGCTCTCGGCATGGAAGCTCGGCCTCACCGGTGTGGACCCCCGGGGCACGCAGAAGCTCCGCTCGACCAACGCCGAAAGCCGCTTCCGCAAGGGCTCCGTCGAGGAGTTCCACGCCATCTCCGGTCACCGCGACAGCTTCTTCACCGACTGCCCGGGCAACGACCTGTACGGCAAGCTCCGGGCGATCCGCGCCGAGGCGGCCCGCCTCCAGGGCCGCTAGGGCCTGTCCGGCCGGTCTCCGTGGCGTCGCGTGCCTCCCCCAGCCTGGCGGCTGGGAGGCAGGCCCTGGTCAGCGCGGCGCGAGCGCCAGCATGGCTACGTCGTCGCCGACCGCCCCCGCGTACGCCGCCAGGTCCTCCCAGACACCGTTCACGACCGCGCGCGGGGTAGCGGCCATGCCGTCCTTGAGGCGGGCGACGAGCCGGTCAACCAGCGGGTAGAAGACGCCGGTGGTGTCGCGGGCCTCGGTCACCCCGTCGGTATAGGCCAGCAGCATGTCGCCGGGGAGCAGCAGCTCGGTCACCACGGTCGGCCCCGGGAGGCCCAGCAGGCACATACCGAGCGGCGGGGCGGGGTCGGCGGCTATCTCGCGGGCCCGACCGTCGCGTACGAGCAGCGGGGGCGGGTGGCCGCAGCAGGCGAGGCGGACCTCGGCCCGGCCGACCGGGAACTCCAGCAGCAGCGCGGTGGCGAACAGCTCGCTGTCCCCGTCCTCGGCGGCGGCACCGTCGACGGTCAGGCGTCGTTCCAGGCGTGCGGCGACCTGGCCGAGGTCGGGGACGTCGAGCACGGCTTCCCGGAAGGCGCCGAGCAGCCCGGCGACGGTGCCGACCGCGGCGAGACCGTGGCCCTGCACATCGGCGACCAGGGCCCGCACGCCGTAGGGCCCGGCCCGTACGTCGTAGAGGTCGCCGCCGACCAGGGTGCCGCGCTGGGCGGCACGGTAGAGCGCGGCGCAGCTCACCGGCCCCACAGCGGTGGGCAGTGGGGCCAGTACGGCGAGCTGGGCGGCCTCGGCGACGGTGCTGACCCGCACCAGGCGGCCGTGGTAGCGGCGGCGGACCCCGGCGATGACCACGCTGAGGGCGCCGATGAGCGCGACGGCCCCTGAGTCGCTGAGCGCGAGACTGCCGGCGCCAATCACCGGCATCTGCATCACGACCAGGACGGTGGTCGACATGGTGGCCGTCCCCGGTGCCCCGAACCCGAGGGCGGCCAGTGGGGGCACGGCGGCGTAGTAGGCGCCGAGTTCGACGTCTCCCGGGGTGAAGGCCTGGGCCGCGATCAGCACGAAGAGCATGACGACGGGGAGGGCCCGCAGCCAGACCGGGGACCCCGCCACGCGCAGCGTGTCGAGGTCCTCGGGCGAGTTCGGCTCGCTGCCCATAGCTACACGGTAGTCCCCCGTGACCACGCGCGCGGCCTTGCGGGGGCTGATCAGGCCGTGGGCGGGCGCTCAGGCGGTGGGCGCGGCCTCGGACTCCAGCAGCTCGGCGTGATGGCGGCGGTCCTGGGGTGGGCGCGCAGACATCCCTTGAGCTCGTTGTAGCCGAACTCGGCGAAGAGCGGGTTGGCCGGGTCCTTGGTGACGCCGGGCGCGTGGGCGCCCTCCCGGAGGAACTCATCGCCCCCGCCGAGCGCCAGGGGCACCGGGTGCTCGCGGCGCTGACCTCGCCGTCCGGCCGGGTACGGTGACGGCGCGTACGATCAGATGCGGGTGTAGCCGCGGAAGTGCGGCGACTCCAGGTTGCCGATGGCCAGCCGGCCGGCCTCGGGGAGGGCGAAGAAGGCCCGCATGACACTCCAGAGGGCGTCGGTCTCGTCGGCGGTTATGCCATGGCCCGTCAGCTGGAAGAAGCCGACGTCGTGGGCGGCCGAGTGCAGCTCGGCATGGAGCCGGGCGCGGGCCTCGGGGCCACGGTCGGACGCCGACAGGTCGATCACGTGGAGCTGGTGCGTCATGAGGCCTTCAGGTCTTCCGCAGGGTGCCGGGTGAAGCGTGGGGTGTCAGGGGTCAGGCGCTGCGGAGACAGGACATGCTCGTGACGCGGACGAAGTCCACGTGGCGACGGCGTACGAGCAAGAGCATGGGCCCAGGGTACTGCGCTGAGTGAGCACCGTCCGTAACGGAGGTCACGGACGGTAAGTCACGGACGGTGCACGGTAGGGCGGCTCAAACGGGTCGCAGGGGCCAATACGGCTCCTGGGGGAGCTCGACGGTGATCGGGTCGCCGGGGCGGATGTCGCCGTCGGCGAGGACGATGCCCATGACGCCGGCCTTGCGGATCACGTTCCCCGCCTCGTCGCGGCCTACGACCTCCTTGAGGACGCCCTGCTGGAACCTGTCGATCTGCAGGCAGGGGTTGCGCAGTCCCGTCACCTCGACGACGGCGTGCGCGCCGAGCCCCAGCCGGGTGCCGGTGGGCAGGGCGAGCAGGTCGATGTCGCGGGTGGTGACGTTCTCGCCGAGCTCCCCCGGCTGGACTTCGTAGCCGGCCGCGCGCAGTTCGTCGTGCAGCTCGCCGTGGATGAGGTGGACCTGCCGCAGGTTCGGCTGGGTCGGATCCTGCGCGACCCGCGAGCGGTGCTGGACGGTCACTCCGAGGTGGGCGTCGCCCTCCACGCCGAGTCCGGTGAGCAGCCTGATGCGGTCGCGTACGGGTTTGGTGAAGTGGTGCCCGTCGTCGCGGCTGACCGCGGTGACCTTTCCGCCCACGATGACGCTCCCCTCGCCGGAAAACCCGGTGATCATCATACGGGAGCGACTTCTTGAATATTCAAGCAAGCGCCTCTAGGCTGGTCACCGACACTTTTCAAGGAGCCGAACCATGCCTGTGCGCCGCCTCAACCATGCGGTCCTCTACATCCGCGACGTAGCCCGCTCCGTGGGCTTCTACACCGATGTCTTCGGCTTCGAGGTCAGCGTCGAGATCCCCGGCCGTGCGGCCTTCCTGAGCTCCCGGGACACCCTCAACGACCATGACCTCGGCCTCTTCGCCCTCGGGGAGGACGCCCCGGGCCCCGAGGAGGGCCGGGTCGGCCTCTACCACCTGGCCTGGGAGGTCGGCACGCTCGGCGAACTGGCCGACACCGCCCGCCGGCTCACCGAGCGCGGCGCGCTGGTGGGCGCGAGTGACCACGTCGTCTCCAAGTCGCTGTACGCCAAGGACCCCGACGGCATCGAGTTCGAGGTCATGTGGCGCGTCCCGCGCGAGGACTGGCCCACCGGCGATCAGGACATGCGGCCGCGCCCGCTCGACCTCCAGGCCGAACTCGACCGGTGGGGCGCGGGCCTCGCGACCGGCGCGGCCGCGGGCTCAGCCACCTGAGGCGGCGGGCAGTGAGCCGTCAGCGGCCTATCTGCTTGCGGCTCCCCCGGCGCAGACGGCGCCGCTGCGACGGGTCCAGGGCTACGTAGGCGCCCACCGGGACGCCGACGATGATCAGCAGGGCGATCCATGTCGGCAGGATCCACAGCAGGATCAGTCCGACCGCCACCCCACCCACTGCGTACTTCGCGCGATTGGACATCTTCACGCCTCCGTCTGCGGCACATGCCGCGTTCACTCCAGTTAACGCCACCCGGCCGGTCCCGGTTCCCCGCAGGGGCCGGGACCGGCCCGGTGGCGCGATCGGATCCGGTCTCAGCTCCGCTCGTCGTCGCGGCCCGGGTCGTCGACGGCCGGGATCTCCGGCTCCTTGTGCTGCGGGTCGGCGGCCGTGGGTTCGGCCTCACGGGTGGCCTCGGCGCGCACGAGTGCGCCCAGGGCGGCGTAGATGTCCAGCGGCATTGCGTATCTCCTGCGGTGTCGTTCTGCGTACGTACGTGATCGGCTGAGGACGGTCAGCCCTCAGCAGCGCAGAACGGTGTGCGGGAGTGCGGAGCCGGCCGGCGGCCAGGCCTCACGGCCCGGGCCCCGGGATGAACCGGCGGGAGCCTCCGGGAGCGGTGCCCAGGCGGCCGAGGCCTGTCCGCAGGGCGGGACGGCACGGTGCTGCGGTCCCATGTGGCCGCCGGCGCGCCGGGCCGGCGAGTCCGGATGGTGGTGCGAGCCCGAGTCCGGCGACGGATCCCCCGCGGCGACGGCCACCGGGCGCTCGGGCGCCTGCCACTGCGCGGGCCCTGCCGCGCCGGCGCCGCACAACACATGCAGCAGGCACACCACAACAGCGACCAGCACCGCCCCCGTCCCCCACGGGGCCAGGACCGGCACTGCGCGGCGGTGGGCTGCGGCTTGCGGCACGCCTCACAGATAACCCGGCTTCGCCCGTGACCCCGCCGGTGGTTGGGCTGATCGCGTGCCGCGTTCACCCCATCGGGGCAACCGCCGGCGGCGGCCGGGCCGTCAGACGGCCCGGTACCGCCGGAAGGCCGGGACCGCGACCGCCAGGCCCAGCATCGTCACCACGACGAGCAGGCCGCCGGCCGTGACGGCAGGGCGCGTACCCAGGGCGGAGCCCGCCGTTCCGTGGAAGAGGTCGGCGAGGCGCGGGCCGCCGGCGACGACGACGGTGAACACGCCCTGCATGCGGCCCCGCATGTCGTCCGTGGCGACCGACTGCAGGATGGCGCCGCGGAAGACCATGGACACCATGTCGGCGACGCCCGCGAGGGCGAGGAAGCCGGCCGCCCACCACAGGCTCGCGCTGAGGCCGAAGCCCGTGATGGCGACGCCCCACGCCACGACGGCGATGATGACCATGAGCCCGTGCCGTCGGGCCCGGGAAAAGGTGCCGGAGACCAGGCCGCCGGTCACCGCCCCGATGGGGATGGCCGCGTACAGCAGGCCGAGGGCGAAGCCGCTGCCCCAGCCCCCGTACGTGGTGGCCGCGAGCTGCGGGAAGAGGGCGCGGGGCATGCCGAAGACCATGGCAACGATGTCGGCGAGGAAGGACAGAAGCAGGATGCGGTGACCGGTGATGTAGCGGAAGCCGTCGACCACTTCGCGCCAGCCGGCCCGCCGCGTGGTGCCCTCACTGAGCGGCGGCAGCGCCGGCAGCCGCCAGACGGCCCATACGGTGGCGCACAGCGCGATCGCGTCGATCAGGTAGAGCTCGCCGAGCCCGATGACGGGGATGAGCACGCCCGCGAGCAGCGGGCCGACGATCTGGCCGGTCTGCATGACGGTGGAGCCCAGGGCGTTTGCGGCCGGAAGCTCCGAGGGGGGGACCAGGCGGGCGATGGAGGCGCTGCGGGCGGGGGCGTTCATGCCCCAGAAGGCCTGCTGGGCGGCGAGCAGCACCATGAGCAGGGCCACGGACCGGCCGCCCGCGAAGGCCTGCGCCCACAGCAGCAGCGCGGTGACGGCAAGGCCCACATTGGTGACGAGCATCAGCTTGCGCCGGTCGACGCTGTCGGCGACCGCGCCACCCCACAGGGCGAAGACGACCAGCGGCACGAGGCCGGCGATGCTGGCGTAGCCGACCCAGGCGGAGGAGCCGGTGATGTCGTACACCTGCTTGGGCACGGCGACCGCGGTGAGCTGACTGCCGACGGCGGTGACGGTGGTCGAGGACCACAGACGGCGGTAGCCCGGATGCCGCAGGGGCCGGGTGTCCATCACCCAGCGGCGCCACCCGCCCCGCTTCGATGCGCCTTGTGTTCCAGGTATGCCGGTGTCTTCGTCCGCCGCGGTGTCCACTGAGAGCTTTGCTTCCTCTTACACCTAATCACTGACCCCGCAGACAGTACCCTTAGTGCCCGGTCATCCGAACCCTTAGTGCCCGGTCATCCGAACCCTTAGTGCCCGGTCATCCGAACAGCCGGTCGAGCAAGGCGTTTCCGAACACCTGGTGCGGGTCGAGACGGTCGAGGATCGCGGCCGCCCCTTCCCAGCCCGGCCCGGCCCCGTCGTCGAAGGACGCGGGCACGGCGCTGCCCAGCACCTCCTCGTCGGCCCAGGCCGCCTCGTCGGTATAGGCCCAGCCCTTGGACCACTCCACGCGGGTAAGCCCGTGGCCGCCGTCGTACGTCGCCAGCAGGAACCGCTCCAGCTCCCGGCAGAAGGCCTCCGCGTACGGAGTGCCGGGCAGGGTCAGCACGTCCAGCCACACCGCCGTGTCCCACTCGGGGTGGTCGGCGCGGGGCCGCAGCGCGGACAGCAGCGGGGCGCGGGCCCCGGCCGAGTCGGCGTCGGCGGGATTGTCGAGGCCGGTGACGCGGATCTCGACGGTGCCGTTGACGGGAAAGCGGCCCTGCGCGGCATAGGCGGTGAGCCGCTGCCGGTAGAAGGCGGTGAACTCGGCGACGACGCGCTGCACTTCGGCCCGCGAGGTCAGCACCGCATAGCCGTTGGCGGTCATCCGCAGGGTGGTGGGCCTGATGTAGAGCAGGGTGTTCTTCGAAAGGCCCCAGATGTCGGCGGAGAGGCTGGTGGTCAGGCCGAGTACGGCGGCGTCGAGTTGGGCGTTGCCGAGCACGGGGGCCAGATACCAGGCGGCGTCGGACACCAGCGTCCCGGCGAGGTCTGCCACGACGGCCGGGACGTTGTCCGAGAAAGGGTAGTTGTAGGGCGCGGTCACCCGGCGCGAGGTCAGGGGGCGCTTCGGCGCGACGCTCCACACCTTCAGCCAGGGGAATTCGGTGAAGGCGAACCAGATCGCCTCGGCCCGCCCCGCCGTGTCCAGGAAGCTCGCGAGGGTACGCCCGCCGCTGCCGGGGGCCGCGAAGAGCTCGGCGGCCGGGATGTCGGTGCGGCTGAGGCAGCGCAGGCTGGTGTTCTCGCCGACCCGCAGCACCACCTCGGTGACCAGGGCGCGGCCGAGGTGGGTGAGGAGCGCCGCGCAGTCCGGGTCGTCGCGCTCGAACGTACGCAGGACGTAGGCGCCGCCGGCGGAGTCCCAGACGACGGCCGTCAGCGACAGGACGAGATTGCTGAGCGATCCGTACGTGTGGCCGGGCAGCCGGCTCTCGCCGTGGGCCGGGACGGCGGTGCCGTGGGCGTCGATGGCCAGGGCACCGCCGACGGTGAGGTCGCCGGGGGCCGGGGTGGCGGTGACGCCGAGGCCGTACGCCTCCAGGTGCCCGAGCAGGGCTTCGAGGGAGGCCCCGGCGCCCACCCGGACGGCGGCCGGGTCGGTGGATTCCAGGGCGATGCCGGTGAGGTGGGTGGCGGTGTCGACGAGCAGCAGCGGAGCGCCGGACTCGGTCCCGGCGGGGATGGTCAGCGGTGACCATCCGTGGGCGTAGCCCCTTGCGCGTACCGTCCAGTCCTGCTCACGGGCCCAGTTGACGACGGCGACCACCTGGTCGGGGTTGCTCGGCGCGCAGGCCCACAGGCCGTCGGCGGTGATCTCCCTCACCCAGTTACGGTACGCCGACCGGTAGAGCTCGACGCCTTCGGGGAAGCCGGGCAGGTCCGACGCCGCCGCGCCCTGGGCCATGGACCGGGGTGCGGCGGCGGCCACCACGCTCAGCGAGGCGGCCGTCAGCAGGAATCCCCGGCGGCTTAATCGGTCGGTCATGCGGCAAACGTAGGGGCCGGTCGACACCGGCAGACCCTTGGTCAAAACGATTCACCCGTGTGAGTGAACCGTTGACTGCCCTCTCCCTCGCGCAAGGGGTTACCGGTCAACTTCTGCGCGGCCCGAGGCGGCTGAGGTGGGGGTTGCTTCCCCCACCCCGCCCCTTCCCGAAACCGGGCTCTCCCCCAAACCTTGTTTGGGAGGTGCCGCCACCCGGACCCGCTGGGGGCCAGCCCCCAGACCCTCCCCCAGGTCCTCAAACGCCGGCGTTCCCGCCCAAGCCCGCGCGGCGGAGGGCGTCGGCCATGGCGCCGGAGGCGGGTGGCTGGGGGGAGGAGCCGCCGCCGCGGGACTGGCGGGGAGGGGCGCCGCGGCGGTCGCGGCGGTCGCCGCGGG
>NZ_RJVR01000028.1 GCF_003999195.1 Streptomyces soli | reverse complement strand
CCGCGCGCTCGCGCAGCTCCTCGGGGTACTTGCGGGGTGCAGCCATGAACGGGATCCTTCCGGGTCTTCGATGTCTCCATCAAACCCGGGGCAGTTCACCCCGCCAGTCACGGTCATCCCGGCTGCATTCGACAACCATGGCGGGACGGGCGGCTTCCCGGGGGTGCGACGTGTGACGGGCGGTGCGGCCGAACCGCACTCGTAGGCACTGCCGTGCGGAAGTTACAGCGCTGCAACCTGCATGTTCAGGCGGCCTGCGGCGGTCCGGGAACCGCCGCAGGGCGGCACACTGAGCGACAGCGCGGCGATGGGATGGCCGGGCCGGCCACGCTTGCACACATGGGTGCTCAGGAGGGGTACGTCCAGAGTTGGTTCGAGCCGCCGTTGCAGTCGTAGATGATGACCGGGGTGCCGTCAGCCGTGCCGCCTCCCGCGGCGTCGAGGCAGCGCCCTGACTGCGGGTTGCGCAGCGTGCCGTCGCCGGGTGCCGTCCACTGTTGGGCGCCGGAGTTATTGCAGGTCCACAGCTGCACACGGGTGCTGTTCGCGGTGCCGCCACCGGTGACGTTCAGGCACTTCCCGAGCGACTGGAAGGTGTTTCCGATGTGGCTCCAGAACTGGTTGGACTGACCGTTGCAGGTGTACATGGTGATGCCGGGAGGCAGGCTCACCCAGACCGAACGCCAGCAGATCGCGCTGGGGCTGGCCGACAGCCTCCCCTACGCCGAGATCGCCCGACGCCTCGACCGTCCCACCTCGACGATCACGCGAGAGGTAATGCGCAACGGCGGCCCCACCGCCTACCGCGCCGACCTGGCCCACCGCGCCACCGAACACCGCGCCCACCGGCGCAAGCACACCCCGCCCCGAGGGCAGGGAGCGCCGGCGCAGGACCACGGGCGCGACGACCAGGCCGTGCGCGAGTACGAAGAGACGCTCACCACCCTCTTCATGCAACAGGGCCTGCCCAAGATGACATCCCGGGTACTGACCTGCCTTTTCACCACCGACGCGGGCAGCCTCACCGCGTCCCAACTCGTCCAGCACCTCCAGGTCAGCCCGGCGTCCGTCTCCAAAGCGATCGCGTTCCTGGAGAGCCAGGGCCTCGTCCGACGGGAACCAGGCGAACGCCGCCGCGAGCGCTACGTCGTCGACGACGACATCTGGTACCAGTCGACGATCGCCAGCGCCCGCGGCATCGCCCAGGTCGCCGAGACCGCACGGCAGGGCGTCGGCATCCTCGGCCGCGACACCCCGGCCGCCGCCCGCCTGGAGAACATCGCCCGCTTCAGCGACTTCATCAGCGAGAACATCCTCCGCGCCGCGGAGCAGGCCCGCGAAATCCTCTACACGAAACCCGAAGCGACCTCAGGCGGCACTGCCACGCCACGTTCAGATCACGGATAGACAGCCGTCTCGATGATCACAGCCAGCGGTGCCCACGACCCTCTCATGCCCTCCTCGGCCGATGTGACAGCGGCAGTGCGAGGCCGGCCCTCTCAACTGACCGCTGCACAGGGCAATGGGTGGTGGTCTGTCACATGAAGCTGACCGGCGGCGTTGTTCCGGGCCGGTAGTGGGCGACTCCTGCGTACGACATGCCCAGTGAGGCGGTAAGTACCTTGATGTCGAGTTCGTCTGCGAGGGTGAGCAGGCGGGTGGAGCGCAGGATGCGCGGCAGGAGGCCGACGGGGGCGAGGCTGTCGCGGATGTGAGCGGCGCCGGCAGGGCCGCGGTGTGTCCGGGTGAGCCGAGTGACGAGCAGGTGGGGGTTGTCCGAGCCGAGCCGGCGTCGGTGTTCTCGGCAGCCCTGTAGTGCCGCCCAGGTCGCGTCGTCCAGCGGAAGGACCACTGACCTGCCGGGAAACTGAACGCCCTGGTGATGAGGAGCGATGCCGCTGTCGGTGAGCAGGCGCAGTTCGGTGATGGTCGCTGCGTGGAGCAGGGCGGCGAGGCCGATGAAGGCCTCGTGCGGGTGGACGTCTTGGTTGGTGGCCCACCGTCTGTACAGGGTTCGCTGCTGGGCCAGCGTGAGAGTGGGGCCGTGAAATCCCCTCTGCTGCACCGCAGTTACCGGATCGGTGGGGTTGTGGAGGACTGCCTTGGCGCGGTGGGCGTAGGCGAAGAACTGACGCAGTCCCGCGAGGCGGGAGGCACGGCAGGCGAGGTTGAGAAGCCGTATCTCAACCGAACGTGATCGTTTGATTGTTGCTGGTCAGGCATGGTTCCAGTCGCAGTGAGGGAGGGTCTCGACGTTCTGTTTCCGCTTGATGGGCAAGGGGTGCGCGGTGGCGTCGATGCTGGGACTGCTGGAGGCGCGGGAAGCAACTGCCCGTGAGCGAGTCGAAGACCTGCGGGAGGAAGCGGCCCAAACGACTGCGGCGTTGGAGGCGGCTGAGATTGAGCTGGAGAGGCGGGTGATCGCGCGGGAGGAGCTCGTCGAGGCCCTGGCCGTGTCCGCCGCCGAGACCATCGCCGTGACCGAGGCCGTGGAGGACGCGGTGTCAACGCCGGTGCCGGGAACGACGGTGCCGACCTGGCGGGAAGGGCTGCCCGCGACCGTTCTCGCGCCGGACTACCAGCGGATCCTGGGCATGTTGGAGGACCGGCCGGAGTCAAAGCCGGGTGGGGTGCGGGCCAAGGAGATCGCGGTGGTGCTGGGGTGGGAGACGACGGCGGCGAAGGTCGAGGGTGTGCGGTCGAAGGCGAAACGCCTGGCCGAGCGCGGGTGGTTGATCCAGGAGGCGTCGGGGACGTTCAGTGCCGGCCGGCGGGCAGTGGCCGGGCCAGACGGCGGCCCATCCGTGTGATCATCGAGAACAGGATCATCGCCTCGCTGGTGGCGGGCAGCGTCTCGTAGTCGCGGGCCAGACGACGCGAATGCATCAACCACGCCAGCGTGCGCTCCACCACCCACCGCCTCGGCAGCACCACGAACCCCTCCATGTCGTCGGTGCGCTTGACGACCTCCAAGGTGAGCGCGAGTTTCTCGCAGCACCAGTCGATGATGCCGCCGGTGTAGCCGCCGTCGGCCCAGACCAGGGTGATCTCCCGGTGCAGCCTGCGCAGCCGCTGCAGCAGCGGCACGGCGGCCTCCCGGTCGCCCACGTTCGCGGCCGTCACCGCGACCACCAGGAGCAGGCCGAGCGTGTCGGTCACGATGTGCCGTTTGCGGCCCGGGACCTTCTTCCCGCCGTCGTAGCCGCGTGAGGCCGCGGGCACCGTCGCGGCGGCGCGTACCGACTGCGCGTCGATGATCCCCGCCGAAGGTTCCGCCTTCCGCCCCTCCCGCATCCGGACCTTGCGGCGCAGCCGGTCGTGGAGCTCGGCGATCAGCTCGTTCTCGCGCCAGCGGCGGAGTGAAGTAGGCCGCCGACGAGGTGCCCGTGGCGCGGGTCCTTTTCCGACGG
>NZ_RJVR01000262.1 GCF_003999195.1 Streptomyces soli | reverse complement strand
AAGCGCGTCAAGCGGCTGCCCGTCATCGACGCCGAGGGGATACTCACTGGCATCGTCAGCCGCAGTGACCTGCTCAAGGTCTTCCTGCGGCCCGACGAGGACATCGAGGAGGAGGTCCGCCGTGAGGTGGTCGGCTACCTGTTTCCCGGTGAACCGTCCCCCGTCCAGGTGCGGGTGAAGGACGGCGTGGTCACGCTGTCCGGGACGATCCCCGACACCGCCCTGGTGCCCGTGGCGGCCCGGCTGGCCCGCGCCATCGAAGGCGTCGTGGACATCAGGTGCGAACTCACCGGGACGGTTCCCGAGCGGATGGGGCCGCCCGAGGTGGGACCGATGTTCTGACCGGCGAGCAGTACGTCAGCGGCCCCCGCGGTGCCACTCGCACCGCCGGTCCGCTGACATTCCCACTCCGCTGGCCGGCTACGCCGTGCGGTGTCCCCACTTCGGGCCCACTTTGGCCCACTCGCTCTCCCACTCCGCCGTGCGGCGGCGGTCCAGCCGCGCCTGTACCGCCCAGCGGCCGCCCAGCACCAGCAGGCAGGTGCCGGTCGCGGCGTACGAGCCGAACACGATGCCCTGGGCCCTGGCAGCGTCGGGAGCGGTCGGAGGGTTCCGCAGCGCACCGTGCTCGTCGAGCCAGATGGTGGCGCGGGCACCGGACTGGAGGCCCGGCTTCACCAGAGCGCTGCTGGTATGCGGGGAACCGTCGGAGGCGGTCCAGCGCACTGTCGCGCGCACCCGGCCGTTGTCCGAACCGCTGTAGAGGGTCGCCTTCGCGGGAGCGTCCTCGGTCAGTGCGGCGGAGGTGCTATGCCAGTCCCGGCTCTCCCGCAGTGTGGCGTTCTCCACGCCCACCGCGGTGGCCGCACCGACCGCCGGGGCGCCGGCGGCCAGCAGCACGCCAGCCGCGAGAACCACCCACGCCTCCGCCACATCCAAGCCTCGCTTGAGCGGGTTGCGCCGCCAGCGCCAGAGCCTCACCTTGGTGGGCACCGCCCTACCCCCTTCCGGAATCTACGAAGACCGTTGCACTCACGCCACGAGGGGAGGAGAGGCCGACCAGGCCCCAGTCCGGGGACATCCGGCCGTCGTCGCCGCGGAGCATGGGACCGTTCGGCCCTGTTGCCACACCGGCCCTACGGTCCACGATCGTTTCGAGGGACGGGCTCACGACATCGCGAGGGACGGACATGACCGAGGCACGGGAATTCTCCCCGCGGACACCGATCCGGGTGTTCCTGCTCGATGACCACGAGGTGGTCCGGCGTGGTGTGCACGACCTGCTCGACGCCGAGCCCGACATCGAGGTCGTCGGCGAAGCAGGGACGATCGACCACGCCCTTGCCCGGGGCCCGGCGCTACGCCCGGACGTAGCCATTCTGGACGTACGGCTGCCGGACGGGGACGGGATCACGGTCTGCCGCGAGCTACGCTCACGCATGCCCGAGCTGGCCTGCCTGATGCTCACTTCCTTCGATGACGACGATGCGCTGCTCGACGCGATCATGGCCGGCGCCGCCGGGTATGTCCTGAAGCAGATCAAGGGCTCCGACCTGATCGCAGCCGTACGCACCGTGGCCTCCGGGCAGTCGATGCTCGACCCCGCCACCACCACCCGGCTGATGAGCAGCCTGCGCGGCGACGACACCCCGGAGGAGGAGCCACAGGACGCGCTGCTGGCCTCGCTCACCCCGCGCGAACGCGAGATCCTCGGCCTGATCGGCGAGGGGCTGACCAACCGGCAGATCGGCCAGCGGCTCTACCTCTCCGAGAAGACGGTCAAGAACCACATCTCCCGCCTGCTCGCCAAACTCGGCGTCGAGCGCCGCATCCAGGCCGCCGTCCTGGCCACCCAGGCAGGCCCGCAGGCCTCGACCGAACGCCACTCGCGCTGAGATCAGGGCCGCCCGGCCCCGCTACCGGGACGGACAGCCCCTCCCGACCGTCTCCCGGCCGCAGGAGCCTGAAGCCAGGCCACGCCGGGAGGAGAAGGACATGCGACCCGCCACCCTCGACGCGGCTACTCTTTCGAAGCTCATCTCCGCCGCCGTCGCCGCCCCGTCGATCCACAACACCCAGCTGTGCCGCTACCGCCTGGACCCCGACACCCCCACCTGGAAGTGCGCGCCGACTCGGAACGCAGCCTGCGGCACACCGACCCGATCGGGCGGGTCCTGCACATCTCCGTCGGCGCCGCGCTGTTCAACCTTCGCGTCGCCCTCGCCCACTTCGGCTGGGAACCGGTCGTACGCCTGCTGCCGCACCCAGGCGAGCCGGCACTGCTCGCCTCCCTACGACGCCGGGGAGTTGCGCGCGGACTGACCCCTGGTCACCCATTAGGCAGGGGCACTCGCCATACCAGGCGGGTACCGCCGTCAGAGGGCGCATCGATCGTCAGTTCGCCGCCGAGCAGTTCGGCCCGCTCTGCGAGGTTTTGCAGCCCGCTGCGGCGGCCGCCGTCGGCGACGCCCACGCCGTTGTCCGCCACCGTCAAGGTCAACTCGCCAGAGCGGACCACGAGCGCGACATCGGCGGCAGCGGCCTGCGCGTGCCGGACGACATTGGCTAGCGCCTCCCCGAGGACCGCGACCACATGGTCCCGGACACCTCCCGGTACATCGGTGTCGATCAACCCCTCCATGCGCAGGGTCGGAGTGAACCCCAGAGCGGGAACCGCCTCCTCGACCGTCCTGACCGTACGGACCCGGAGCCCCTGGGCGGCCGGGCCGGTGTCGTGCGTACGGAGCCCGAAGATCGTCGACCGGATGATTTTGATGGTCTCGTCCAGGTCGTCCACGGCCCGCAGCAGCCGTTCGCTCCCCTCAGGCCTGTCGACGAAGCGCAGGGCGCTCTGCAGGGTCATCCCGGTGGCGAAGAGCCGCTGAATCGCCAGGTCGTGCAGGTCCCGGGCGATCCGGTCCCGGTCCTCGTACAGGGCGATCTGCTCGGCGTCCCGCCGCCGCTCCGCCAGCTCCATCGCCACCGCCGCCTGCCCGGCAAAACCAAGCAACGGCGCTGCCTCGGCCTGTGTGAAGGCCGGCGACCCTTCGACCCGGGCCAGCAGCAGCACGCCCCGTACCCCGCCCCCGGTGACCATCGGCACCGCGATGGCCGGGCCGAGTCCTGCCCATCGTGGCGGCCCAGCCGTGACCCGTGGGTCCTTGGCCACCTCGGCGCTGGTGATCGTCTCCGAGGCCAGGATGGCGGCACCCACGAACGAGCCTTCGCGTGGCAGCACCAGCCCACGGTGAGACTCGGCATCGATCCCCGTGGCCAGGGCCACCTGGAGATCCTCGGACCCATCGACCGGCACCGCCAGTGCTCCCAGATCCGCGCCAAGGATGCCCCGTGCGTGATCCACGATGAGCTCCAGGACCCGGTCCCCGTCGATCCCGGACAGCAGACTGCGGGTGATCGCCGCGTTCGCCTCCAGCCACCGCTGGCGCAGCTGCGACTCCTCATACAGCCGGGCGTTCTCGATAGCCACCCCGGCCGCCACCGCAAGGGTGGACAGCACGGTCTCGTCCTCGCCGTCGAAGTGCTGGCCGCCCCGCTTCTCGGTCAGGTAGATGTTGCCGAACACCTCGTCCCGCACCCTGATCGGCACCCCCAGGAACGAATGCATCGGCGGATGATTCGGCGGAAAGCCGTACGACGACGGATGCTCCGAGATCTCCTCCAGCCGCAACGGCTCCGGGTGCCGTATCAGCTCCCCCAAAATCCCGTGCCCCGACGGCAGCGGCCCGATGGCCTTGATCTGCGTCTCCGACATCCCCACCGGCAGGAACTGCGACAGCCGCTCCGCCTGCTCCTCGTCGATCACTCCGAGCGCACCGTACTCGGCGTCCACCAGCACCACGGCCGCCTCGACGATCCGCTGCAGCACCTGCGGCAGATCCAGCTCCCGCCCGACCGACAGCACCGCCTCCAGCAGGCTGTGCACCCGGTCCCTGGTCCCGCGCACCGCATTGATCCGGACCTGCAGTTCCTCCAGCAGCTCATCCAGCCGCAGCCGAGGCAGTGGCTCGCTGTTCCCGACGCCGCCGTCGCCCACCGGATCCTCCGCACAGGCTCGAATCGCCAGACCACACACGCGTACGTCCCCACGGTATCCGCCCACGGGCTCGGAACGCCGACTACCTGCAAACCTGCACCCGGGGGCGCCCGCCCCCCGACCCGTGGCCGAGCTGCCCGCCGCAGGGGGCCAGTCGGCCCAAGACAGGGACATGCGGCCCCTCCCCTGGCTTCCAGGCCTGACGGGAGCATGAAACCGGGACCCCACGAAGGAGGTCGGCACCATGTCACACACCGTTGTCGCTGGCCTGGATGGTTCGCCCGAGAGCCTGGCCGCAGCCGAATGGGCGGCCCGCGAGGCCGAGCGACGTGAGGCACCGCTGCGTCTCGTGCACGCCTGGGACTGGCAGCCGCTTTCGTACGCCCCGCTCGCCGGAACCGAGCCCCAGCGGCACTGGGCAGAGCGCGTGCCGCGCGAAGCGACGGAGAAACTCCGCCGGCACCACCCCGACCTGGAGATCGGCACCGAACAGGTGAACAAACAGCCAGTCGACGCACTGCTGGCAGCCGCCGGCGACGCGGAGCTGCTGGTACTCGGGTCACGTTCGTCCCGCACGACTGAACGACACCGCCTCGCACGATGCCCCCCCGAATCGGGCCACGATGGTCACCATGACGTAGGGGAAGCGATTCCGGAGGAACCATGGTCACCAAGACCCCGGCCTTGATTGACGCACCGCTGCTGCTGGACAGCCTGGTGCCGGACTTCCGCTTCACCCGTCTGGAGACCGCAGCGGTCGCGGCCCCCTCAGGCGTGGTATTCGACGCCGCCCGCGATCTGGACCTGCTCAGCATCCACTCGCCGCTATTTGACGCCGTGACGTGGGTGCGCGGAATGCCGGACAAGCTACTGAACCGCACCCCGCCCCCGCTTCCCTCCATGCGGGTCGCCGACCTCTTCGACCTCGCCACCAAAGGCAAGCAGCCCTGGCTGCCGCTCGGCGAAGTGCCCGGCCGTGAGCTGGTCTTCGGTGCGGTCGGCAAGGTGTGGCGACCGTCCACAGAACTGTCGCACTCAGCGGGCTGCACTGGCCTGGCTGGGGCGCACCGACGGCGACCGGCACAGGGACCCTGAAGATCAACACGTGCGAGCCAAACTGCGCGCGGGGCCTCATCCGTCTTCTGCACGGTGCCCAGCTTCAGGTCCGCGGCGTTCGGATCGATCAAGGGGACCGCTACTACCGGCAGTACCGCGTCATCGATCGAGCGTTCTCGCCCCCGGAACGCGCCACGTACTCGCGCTGGACCAACACCTACGTCCCGAGCGATTTCCGATAGACCACGTAGGACTGTCCGGCCTTGCCTGCTATCCCGTCTGCATCTTCAGCGCCAGCCAGCATCGTCCCAACTATCGGTCTGCGCGGAGGCCAAGAACGAATCCTCGAACCACGTTGACCTGCGCCTCGACCGGATGTACGGGGCCATCTATCGATCATCGACCACAGCCAGTGCGTGTCCGACAGCCTGAACGATCACATGGCCGCGGTACTGGACCTCGTCTTCGCTCCCGTCTACTACCGGCTGCTGTTCAGCCACGAGCCCCTGGACGAGGCCTTCGCGGAGCGCTGCATCGACCACGTACTGACGGGAATCGCCTCGCCGGGGAATACCTGAGCACGGCAGCCCACTTCTACTGAACGGAACGTTCAGTAACTAGCTGCGGAGTGATCCGATGGGAACGCGCACCACGCCCGCCACGTCGACGGCCCCCGCCGCCGCGCGGCCGGGCGGCCCGGCCGGATCTCCCCGCTCGCTGCGATGGGTCACGATCACCCTGGCGTTCGCCTGCGGGGCGAGTGTGGCCAACCTCTACTACGCCCAGCCCCTCCTCAGTCTCATCAGCCACGCCTTCAACGTCGGCCAGGGCACGGCGACGACCGTCGTCACCGTGACCCAGGTCGGGTACGCGCTGGGCCTGGCCCTCCTTTTGCCCCTGGGTGACCTGCTGGAGAACCGGCGGCTGGCCTCCCGCACCCTCCTGCTGACGGCGGTCGCGCTGGCGGTGGCCGCCTTCGCACCGAACCTCTGGATCTTCCTGGCCGTATCGGCCATGGTCGGAGTGACCTCGGTGGTCGCCCAGATCCTGATACCCCTCGCCGCACACCTGGCTCCCCCGGAATCCCGCGGCAAGGTCGTCGGACAGGTGACCAGCGGGTTGCTCCTCGGCGTCATGCTCGCCCGCTCCGTCTCCAGCTTCGCCGCAGCGGCCTGGGGCTGGCGCAGCATCTACGCCATCTCCGCAGTCATGATGCTGCTCACGTCCCTCGCGCTGGCCAAACTGCTGCCTGTGCGACAGCCAGTGCACACGGCCCGCTACGGTGCGCTGCTGGCGTCGGTCGTACGCCTGGGCCGCAGCGAACCCGTACTCATACGTCGGGCCCTCACCCAGGCGTGCCTGTTCGGGGCCTTCACCGCTTATTGGACGGCCGTCTCCTACGAACTGATCGGCCGCCACCACCTGTCCCAGACCGGCGTCGCCGTCTTCGCCCTCGTCGGAGCGGCGGGCGCCGCGTCGGCCCCGGTCGCCGGCCGTCTGGGCGACGCCGGACACGGTACGACTGTCCGTGCCTGCGCCCTCGTCCTGGGCCTCGTGTCGATGCTCGTGGCCGGGCTCGGCGTATCCAATCTCTTCGCGCTCGCCCTGGGTGGCGTACTCCTGGACTTCGCCGTCCAAAGCCACCAGGTGCTCAGCCAGCGGGACATCTACGCCCTGCGCCCGGACGCGCGCGCACGGATCAACTCCCTCTACATGACCAGCGTCTTCCTCGGCGGAGCGGCCTCCTCCGCAGCCACCGGCGCGGTTCTGGCGGCCTGGGGCTGGAGTGGTGTCACCGTCATGGCGGGCGCACTCATCGCGGTGGGCCTCGTGATCTGGATCGCGGAGCGAATGACATGGGGGCGGGCGCCGGACACCGTGCCGCAGGCGTTGGCCGACTGAGACACTCGGTCAATCCTGGCTGCGCTGGTTGGCGCGGTCGACCTCGGCCATGTGCTCCTCGGCCCACGCAGGACCATGGCCAGCAGCTCTTCCAGCGACAGGCCGCGGGGTGAGCCGGTAGTGGACGCGCGGCGGGACCGTCGGTTCCACCCGGCGGCTGACCAGGCTCGAACAGCAGCTACGACCACTCACCGACGACCTCGTCGGCCACCTCATCGAGGACTGTGGCCACATCATCCCGCTGCACCGCCCCGAGAGACTGCTCGGCCTTCTGGAACCGTTCATGGGGGCCCCTTGTCCGATCGGTCGGACGATCGACTCGGGTAGCGGATCGCCGCCGAGCCGTTGACAGGATCGGTGGGCACTCGCAGACTCCGAAGTCACAGAGTCGATGAACGATAGTTCACTAGGCGAACGCACGGGACCGCGAGCAAAGGACTGCCGCTGATGACCATCCATCGTGAGCTGCTGATCGGCGGCAAGGACGTGCCTGCCGTGTCGGGCCGGACAACCGAGGACATCAACCCCTACACCGGCGAGGTGTACGCCACCCTGGCCGCGGGCGGCGTCGAGGACATCACGCTGGCGGTGGATGCCGCGCAGGCGGCGTTCGCGGACTGGGCGGCGGTGAGTCCGTTCGCGCGGCGGGCGATCTTCCTCAAGGCGGCGGATCTGCTGGAGGCGCGGGGCGAGCAGGCCGCGGACCTGATGGCGGGTGAGGCGGGCGGCACGCGGCCGTGGGCGTACTTCAATGTCGCGCTGGCTGCCAACATGCTGCGGGAGGCCGCCGCCGCGATCACCGCCCCGCGCGGGGAGGTCCTTACCGCCCAGGAAGAGGGCGCCCTCGGCCTCGCGGTACGGGAGCCGGTCGGGGTGGTGGCGGCGTTCGCCCCCTGGAACGCGCCAGTCATCCTGGGCGTACGGGCCGTGGCCGCACCGCTGGCGGCGGGCAATACGGTGGTGGTCAAGCCCAGCGAAGACGCGCCGCTGGCGTGCGGGCTGTTCGTGGCGGACGTGCTGAAGAAGGCCGGGCTGCCGGACGGCGTGCTCAACGTCGTCACCAACGCGCCGGAGGACGCCGCCGAGGTCGCCGAGGCCCTGGTCTCGGACCCGCGGGTGCGGGCGGTGAACTTCACCGGGTCGACGAACATCGGCCGGATCATCGGCACGCATGCCGCGACCCACCTCAAGCCGGCCGTACTCGAACTCGGCGGCAAGAACGCCATCATCGTGCTCGACGACGCCGACGTGGACTACGCCGTGGACGCCGTCACCTTCGGCGTGTTCATGAACGCGGGCCAGATCTGCATGTCCGGCGACCGTATCCTGGTCCACGAGTCGCTGGCCGAGGAGTTCACGGCGAAGTTCACCGCCAAGGTCGCCGCGCTGCCCTCCGGCAACCCGGCCGAGCCGACCACCGTCATCGGCCCCCTGGTCAGCGCCGCCGCCGCGCAGCGCGTGGCCCGCCTGGTCGCCGACGCCACCGCCAAGGGTGCCACCGTCCTCACCGGCGGCGGCGAGCCCGAGGGCGCGGTGCACCCGGCGACCGTACTGCGCGACGTGCCCAGGGATGCCGACCTCTACCACGGCGAGGCCTTCGGCCCGGTGTGCGTCATCGACACCTTCGCCAGCGACGACGAGGCCGTGGCCAAGGCCAACGACACCGACAACGGCCTCACCGCCGGCATCATCACCGAGAACGGCACCCGCGGCCTCACCGTGGCCCGCCGCCTCCGCACCGGCATCGTCCACATCGGCGACCAGTCCGTCGCCGACGAGCCCCAGGCCCCCTTCGGCGGCTTCCATGCCTCGGGTTACGGCCGCTTCGGTGGCCGCTGGGGCATCGAGGCCTTCAGCAACACCCGCTGGGTCACCCTGGCGACCCAGCACGCGCACTTCCCGTTCTAGGACCGGGCAACGGCACTCCGTCGAGCCCCCAAGCGGGTTCGATCGGGATACCGAGCCGGTGCAGCACGGTGGGCGCGATGTTCACCAGCCGGGGGTTGTCCAGCCCCGGGACGTGCTCGCCGAGGTGCCCGTCCGCCTCGGCGAGCACGACGAACCCCTCCCGTTCGGCGTGGGTGACCCCACCGTGGCCGCCCTCGTCCCGATGGCCGTGGTCCGTCGTGACGAGGACGGTCCACCGCTCATCCAGGAAGCTCTCGCGGGCGCGGATCGTGTCGATCGAGCCATCAGCTCCGTCAGCACCGGCGGGCGGGACTCGGCCAGCCGGTCGAACCGCACCCCGTCCATGCCGACGACCAGCACCTTCGCTGCCGTCGCCATCGCCCTCGCGTCACGCGTGCGCGGCGGCCCGCGCGGGCCGTTCGCCGAGGCGGTGGCCGCTGTCCTCGACGGGTGCGGGGGGGCCGTTGTGGGCGGGCTACCGGCGGGTGCCGGATGCCCGGATGATGGCGTGCGTGCGCGGGGATGCATACTCGGCCGCCGACCCTAGACTGGAGGCGCAGCCTTGAGACCGCGCCTAGGGAGGTCGGGTCGGATGCACGCGAATGTGGGAGACACCCTTAAGCAGCATGGCCGGGTCGTCGGCCAGCACGACCGGGATGCGCAGATCACCGAGGTCATGGGCCAGGGCGGGGAACCGCCGTACCGAGTGCGCTACGAGGACGGCCACGAGTGCGTGCTGTCCCCCGGGCCGGACTGCGTCGTGACGCACAAGTCGGGCGAAACTCGGCCACTCTGAAGTCCGTCACGTCATGACCGCGGCGACCGCCGCGGTCATGGGGTCGCGTGTGCGCCGGGCCAGCCATCCGGCCGGGGCAAGGTGTACGGCCGCGCAGATGGCCGCCGCCGACCGCCATCACGATCGTCTCGGCCCGCTTCGCGGCGGCAGTCGAGGCGTACGGCGTCAAGCCCAAGCACGTCGGGCTCATGGCGATCCTCAGCTCGGGCACGCCCGCGTCCCAGCAGGAACTGGCCGCCACCATGGATGTGGCGCCGAGCCTGGTCGTCTCACTGGCCGACCAGCTCGAGTCGCTGGGCGCGATCGAGCGCGTACGCGACCCGGACGACCGCCGCCGGCAGAAGCTCAGCCTCACCGAACAGGGGCAGGCGCTGCTCGCCGACTGCACGCGGGCCGCACGCGCTCTCGACGGGGAACTGACGGCGTCCCGGGGGCCGCCGACCGCGCCGCGTTGCAGCGGGCGCTCGCCACACTGGCGGGCGAGGCCGGACTGCCACGCTAGCCGCCGGCTCCTGGCCGCTACTTGGGCGGCTGGACGCGGGTGCCGTAGTGGTCGGCCACGACCCGGTTCATCGCACCCATCGGGTCGTTGGCGACATCCTTGGCGGCGAAGAAGACGTTGCCGCGCACCTGCGGATAGTCCGCGTCGAAGCTGAGGTGCCGGGACAGCTCGGTGGGGTCCCGCCAGGCCCGGGGCTGGCGGGCGGCGCCGGCCTTGTAGAGGGCCTCGCCGATGTAGAGGCGGACTCGGGTGCCGGCGACGGTATCGGACCACCAGGGGATCAGTTCGGCGTAGTCGGCGACCGAGTTGCCGAGGTGCCAGTAGACCTGCGGGACGATGTAGTCGATCCACTCCTTGCGGACCCAGCCGCGGGTGTCGGCGTACAGGTCGTCGTAGGTCTGGACGCCCCCCCGGGTGTTGGAGCCGAGCCGGTCGGTGCCGCGGTTGCGCCAGACGGCGAAGGGACTGATGCCGAAGCGGGTGCCGGGGCGGATCAGCCTGATGCGGGAGGCCATCTCGTGGACGAGCAGGTCGATGTTGTGGCGGCGCCAGGCGGCGCGGTTGCGGTACTCGGAGCCGTAGCGGTCGTACGCGTAGTCGTCGCCGAAGGACTTGCCGGCGACCGGGTAGGGATAGAAGTAGTCGTCCCAGTGGACGGCGTCGATGGGGTAGCGCCTGACCGCGTCGAGCATCGCGTCCTGGACGAAGCGGCGGACCTCGGGCAGGCCGGGGTTGTAGTAGAGCTTGCCGCCGTACGGGACCACCCAGTCGGGGTGCACGCGGGCGGGGTGGCGAGGCACCAGCCGGGAGCGGTCGGTGTTGTTGGCGATGCGGTAGGGGTTGAACCAGGCGTGCAGCTGAAGCCCTCGCCGGTGCGCCTCGCGGACGGCGGTGCCCAGCGGATCCCAGCCGGGGTCGCGACCCTGGGTGCCAGTGAGGTATGCGGACCAGGGTTCGTACGATGACGGCCAGAACGAGTCGGCGGTGGGCCGGACCTGGAACATCACCGCGTTGAGCCTGCGGTCGGCGGCGCAGTCGAGCAGGTCGAGCAGCTCCCGCCGCTGCCGGGACACGGACAGGCCGCGCGAGGACGGCCAGTCACGGTTGGCGACGGTGGCGATCCACATACCGCGCAGCTGCGACCGGGGAGCCGCGAACGCCTCACCGGCCACTGACAGCGCCAACGCCGCCCCGGCGGCACCTCCCGCGAACGCACGGCGCGTGATGTGCCGGCCCACCGTGTCCATGCCCATGCGTGCCCCCTGATCGTCCGTCATGTTCCGCTGATGATGCGCGGCCTGAGGGGCGAGGAGCAATCTCCACACTCTGACGGCGTGTCAGCCGACCCCGGAAAGCCCCTTCCGTTGCCGGGGGCGGACGCGCTGCCCGGGGGCGCGGGATGCTGCTGGCTCTGATGTCCGCCGGCAGCGCGGTCGGCGCCGTCGTCCAGGGCCGCCTGCCCGATCCGGCGGCGCCGCTGCGGCGGGCGCTGCTGCTCACGGCCGGGGCCGTGCTCCTCGCCGGGCTGCTGCTCGGGACCCTCCCCCAGACTCCGTCCGGGGGTACCCCCGTCTCGCTCCGCTCGCCGCTGTGGTGGGCGGTGGGCCTGCCCGCTGTAGGCGGCTGCGTGTCTCCCGCGATTGTGGCGGCCTACCTCTGGGTGGCCCGTACGGCTCGCGATCACCCGGCCGAGGCCAATGCCTGGGCGAACACCGCCCTGGGGGTCGGCGTGGCAGTGGGTACGGCGGTGGCCGGGACGGCTCTGGGGGCGTAATTCGTGTGTCATCCACGCAGGTGTAATGTCGATCGGTGCGATCGGACCAGGGAGAGGCCAGGCGTTGAACGACATCCAACTCGTCGGTGTAGTGGGTTGCGGCCAGATGGGCGCGGGCATCGCGGAGGTGTGCGCCCGATCGGGACTGGACGTCCGGGTCGCCGAGACCACCGGCGACGCTCTGGAGCTCGGCCGTACGCGTCTGACGAACTCCCTCACGAAGGCCGCCGAGCGCGGCAAGATCACCGAGGAGGAGCGGGACGCGGCCCTTGGGCGGCTGACCTTCACCACCGACCTCGGGGAGTTCGCCGACCGGGACCTGGTCATCGAGGCCGTCGTGGAGAACGAGCAGGTCAAGACCGAGATCTTCCAGGTCCTCGACCAGGTCGTGACCCGGCCCGACGCGATCCTGGCCTCCAACACCTCCTCGATACCGCTGGTCAAGCTGGCCGTCGCCACCTCGCGGCCCGACCAGGTCCTCGGCATCCACTTCTTCAACCCCGCCCCGGTCCAGAAGCTGGTCGAGCTCATCCCCGCCCTCACCACGGGCGACCAGACGCTGCTCCGCGCCGAGAAGCTCGTCACGGACGTCCTCGGCAAGCACGCCATACGTGCTCAGGACCGCTCGGGCTTCATCGTCAACGCCCTCCTCATCCCGTACCTGCTGTCCTCGATCCGGATGTTCGAGTCCGGTATAGCCAGCCGCGAGGACATCGACAACGGCATGGAAATGGGCTGCGCCCACCCCATGGGGCCGCTCAAGCTGTCCGACCTCATCGGTCTGGACACGGTCGCGTCGGTGGCCGACTCGATGTACGAGGAATACAAGGAACCCCTGTACGCCGCCCCGCCGCTGCTCCAGCGCATGGTCGACGCGGGGCGGCTCGGCCGTAAGACCGGCCACGGCTTCTACGACTACTCGTAGCGCGCTTTACGGCCGCGCCCGCGCCGACGGATCGGCGGCGGCGGAGATAGCGGGGCGATCCGCCGCGTCGATGTCCATATCCGCCGGGGCGATCGCGGCGCCGGAGGCGAGGACGGCGACGGTCATCGCGTGGGCGAGGGCGGTGCGGGAGCGGACGCCGAATTTGCGGTAGATGCGGGAGAGGGTGCCCTAGACCGTCTTGACGCTGATGTAGAGCTCGGCGGCGACCTCGCGGTTGGTGGCGCCACCGCCCACGAGTTCGGCGACGCGCTGTTCGGTGGCGGTGAGTTCGGGTCCTCCCCCGCCGCCGCGTTCCATGGCGTCGAGGCGGTGCAGCTCCTCGCGGGCCTTGGCCTCCAGGGGCGCGGCGCCGGCCTCGCCGCAGATCCGCAGGGCCTCGGTGAGCGCGGCCCGGGCGACCGTGCGGCGGCGCGAGCGGCGTTCGACGGCGCCGAGGGCGATGAGCGTACGGGCCAGGTCGAGCGGAAGCGGCAGCCGCCCTCGGCGCGGGCGGCAACCCCTCGACGTACGCCTCGGGCACCTTGGCGAACAGGTCGATCAGCCCGACGAAGGGCAGCCTCGTGTCCTCCTCGTCGGGCGCGCAGCGCAGCACGGTGCCGCCGGGCGGCGGCGTGAGCGCGTCGATCAGGGTGGTCTTGCCGATGCCTGCCGGCCCGTCGAGCAGCACGCCGGGATTGGCGATCAGCTGTGTCCGGGTGTGGTCGAGGAGCTCCCGACGCCCGATCATGGACGGCATCTGGACATGACAAGCTACTGGCAAGTCGCTTGTCAATGGCCTGTGTCACGCGTGGCCGTCGGGGTGCGGGAGCAGGACCATGCGGTGGGCGTAGGGTCCGGCGTCCTCGGCGCGTTCGCAGGCGGCGATGACGGTGGCGCCGTCGTCGGCCGCGCGGCGCAGTTCGGCCCAGGCGGCGGGGAGGTCGGGGTCGGCGTCAGGGGTGACGGCGGGGCCGGTGGCCCAGGGGGTGCGGGCGAGCGCGAGCAGCAGTCCGGCGCGCTGCTCGGTGTCGGGTCCGATGACGGCGATCAACTCTCCTGCGGGTGCGATGACGGTGGGCGTCGCCATGCCTGCCCTCCCTCTTCTCGGTATGGGCGATTTCCTCATGAATCGCCCATATATCTACCAAGGGTGAGGGACGATCAGCGGCGCGGCACTCCGGGGAGCCGCCGCGCCGCCTTCCGTACGTGCGCTGCCTGAGCGAACTGCGCGGGGACAAGCGGAGCGTCCCGGTGCAGGAGGAGCAGCGCCATGTCGTCGGTGAGGCGGCCTTTGGTGTGCCGCAGGAAGCGGGAGCTCATCGACTGGACGAGCACCCGCGCACAGAGCGACCCACCACGGACCGAGGCGCGGGCGGCCTCCTCCAGCTCGGTGGTGAGCGGGAAGAACACCCCCGCAGCGTCCCGGGCGTCGGCCACGCCGTCGGTGTGGCAGAACAGCGCCTGCCCCGGCAGCAACGGCCCGCAGCGGACGGCGGTCAGGTCGTCGCCGGGCTCGAACAGCCCCAGCGGCGGCAACGGTTCACCGGCCTGAATCTGTGCCGCGCACACACCGCCCGGGCAGTCCGCACTGATCCGGTACGGGGGCGGGTGACCGCAGTTGATCAGCTGGGTGCCGCCGTCCTCGCCCAACTGCAGCAGAAGCAGCGTCACGAACTCCTCGGCGGCCGGGGCCTCGGGCGGCGCCGACGCCACCGCCGGGTGCTCGGCGTACGCACGCTCACGCAGATGCCGGGCGAGGGTGCGGTCCAGCCGCCGCAGGACGCCGCCCAGGTCGGGCTCGTCGTGCGCCGCCTCGCGGAAGCCGCCGAGCAGCGCGGCGACCGTACCGATCGCGGCGAGCCCGTGTCCGCGTACGTCGCCGATCACGGCCCGCATCCCGTAGGGCGTGGCCAGCACCTCGTACAGGTCCCCGCCGATGTGGGCACCCTGGCTGGCCGAGAGGTAGTCGCCGGCGACCGCCACCCCGTTCACCCGGCGCGGCAGGGGGCGCAGCAGCACCTGCTGGGCCGCCACGGCGATCTCCCGCGTACGGTCCAGCTCGGCGGCCAGCCGCACCTTGCGGTCGGCAAGCCAGAGGCACAGGATCACCACGGCGAGCGTCGTCACGGCCGTGCCCGAGCGCGGCGCGAACCCCTCGTCCTTATCGGCCACCGCCGCGGCCACGGCCAGCGCGACGAGCGCAAGCGCCCCGCTCATCGCCACACACCGACGCCGCCCGCTCCCCGCACAGGCGATCACCGGTGCCACCGCCACCGCGGACACGCAGTGCACTCCGCCCGGCACCAACAGCGCCACCGCCAGCACCCCCGCCACCCACACCCCCGGTAGCAGGAACACCGCCAGCCCGCGCACCCGAATCGTCGCTCTGGTTCGAATCATCCCGCCGGCTCCCCCTAGAAGCCGTTGACGCGGTCGGCAACAGAACCGCTCCCGCACCCGCGGGCCCTCATCCGCGACTGATTCTCGCGACTCCCCGCCCCCACTCCGACACCCCCCGACCCATTTCACCCGTTCGAGGGACGAGACCCAGCGGGGCGCGAGCCTCGACGCCACCGCAGGTGGACGGTTGCCGCTCGTTCGCGCCTACCGGCCCGTGGCCGGTTTGGGGTGCAGGGGGCGGAGCCTCCGCCGGGGTCCGGGGTGGGGGAGAGCCCCGGGTAGAAAGCCGCAGCCGCTGGGGGCACCCCCTCTGGGGGAGGGTCCGCACGGGCGGTTGCGGGTGGGAAACACCCGCCGTAGGCGCAAAGGGGCGCCCCCCGGAACGGGAGGCGCCCCAACAGCCAAGGCCCAGCGGTAGCGCTACGCGCCGCGAAGCACCGCGCCCGTGCGCTCGGCGGCGGTGGAGACCGCCGCGTCGCGGGCCGCCGAGGCCTCCTCGGCGGTGAGGGTGCGGTCCGGCGCGCGGAAGCGAAGCGCGTAGGCGAGGGACTTCTTGCCCTCGCCGATCTGTTCGCCGGTGAAGATGTCGAACAGGCGCAGGGACTCGAGGAGTTCGCCCGCGCCGTCGCCGAGGGCGGACTCGACGTCGGCCGCCGGGATGTCGGCGTCGACGACGAGGGCGACGTCCTGCGTGGCCACCGGGAAGGGCGACACATGCGGGGCGACGACCGGGCCGGAGGAGGCCCGCTCCACGAGGTCAAGGTCCAGCTCCATGGCGGAGGTGCGCTCCGGGAGGTGCAGGGCCTTGATGACGCGCGGGTGCAGCTCACCGGCATGGCCGACGAGGGTGTCCCCGGCGTAGAGCGCGGCGCAGCGGCCCGGGTGCCAGGGGGCCTGCTGGTCCTTGCGGACGGTCAGCTCGACCCCGGCCTCGCGGGCGACGGTACGGCCGGCCTCGACCGCGTCGGCCCAGCCCGCCGGGTAGCCCTTGCCCCACCAGCCGGCCGGCTCTCGGGCACCGGTCAGCACGACCGCGACGCGGCGCGGCTGACGGGGCAGCGCTGCGTCGAGGGCCGCGATCTCGGCGTCCGTCGGGCGGCGGTCGACCGGCAGGCGCGGCGGGGCGGGCTCGTCGCCCGTCGGCCGGAAGACCAGGCCCGTCTCGAAGAGGGCGAGGTCGTGGTTGCCCCGGCCCTCGTTGCGCCGCAGCGTGCCAAGCAGGCCCGGCAGTAGCGTCGTACGGAGCGCGGGCTCCTGGTCGGAGAGCGGATTGGCCAGCTTGACGGTGACCCGGCGCGGGTCGTCCGCGTCGAGGCCCAGCTGGTCGAAGACGCCCTCGCCGATGAAGGGGTAGGCCTGGACCTCGACATAGCCCGCTCCGGCCAGCGCCCGGCCGACCCGGCGGCGCAGCCGCTGCGACTCGGTCAAGCCACGCCCGGACGGCAGCTTGGGCAGGGTGGAGGGCAGGTTCTCGTAGCCCTCGAGCCGGATGACTTCTTCCGCGAGGTCGTTCGGGTCGGTGAGGTCGGGCCGCCAGCTCGGCACGGTGACGACCAGCTCGTCGGAGCCGTACACGTCGCACCCGACCTGCTGGAGGCGGCGTACGACCGTCTCGCGGCCGTACTCCATGCCCGCGACGCGGTCCGGGTGGTCGGCGGGGATGGAGATGGTGTGCGGCGCCGAGGGCGCGACGATCTCCGTGACGCCGGACTCGGCGGTGCTGCCGGCGAGCAGCACCAGGAGGTCCACGGTCCGCTGGGCGGCGGCGGAGGCAGCCTGCGGGTCGGTGCCGCGCTCGAAGCGCTTGGACGCCTCGGAGGTCAGCTTGTGGCGGCGCGCGGTACGGGCGATCGAGACCGGGTCGAAGTGCGCGGCCTCGATGACGACGTCCGCCGTCGCGCCGGCGGTGTCGTCGTGGTCGGCGATCTCGGTGTTCGCGCCGCCCATGACGCCGGCCAGGCCGATCGGGCCCCGGTTGTCGGTGATGACCAGGTCCTCGGGGTCGAGGACCCGCACCGCGCCGTCGAGCGTGGTGAGCTTCTCGCCCGGCTGGGCCCGGCGCACGCCGATCGGGCCGTCGATGCGGCCACGGTCGTACGCGTGCAGCGGCTGGCCCAGCTCGAGCATCACGTAGTTCGTGACGTCCACGGCCAGCGAGATGGGCCGCATGCCGGCCTTCTGCAGCCGACGCTGGAGCCAGATCGGCGAGCGGGCCTCGGGAGCGAGGCCGGTCACCGTACGGGCGGTGAAGCGGTCGCAGCCGGCCGGGTCGGAGACCTCGACCGGGTACCCGTACGAGTTGGGGCCCGGCACGTCCAGCAGCGCCGGGTCGCGCAGCGGCAGCCCGTACGCGATGGCGGTCTCGCGGGCGACGCCGCGCATCGACAGGCAGTATCCCCGGTCGGGGGTGACGGCGATGTCCAGGACCTCGTCGACGAGTTCGAGCAGCTCTATGGCGTCGGTGCCGGCCTCGTGCTCCGGCGGGAGCACGATGATGCCGTCGTGGTCGTCGCCCATGCCCAGCTCGCGGGCGGAGCAGATCATGCCGTGCGAGTTCCGGCCGTAGGTCTTGCGCGCGGAGATCTCGAAGTTCCCGGGCAGGACGCCGCCCGGGAGGATCACGACGACCTTGTCGCCGACGGAGAAGTTGGTGGCGCCGCAGACGATCTCCTGCGGCTCGCCGGTGCTGTTGGCGGTACCGACGTCGACCGTGCAGAAGCGGATCGGCTTCTTGAAGCCCTCCAGCTCCTCGATGGTGAGCACCTTGCCGACGACGAGGGGGCCCTTGAGCCCGGCGCCGAGCTGCTCGACGGTCTCGACCTCGAGGCCGACGGAAATGAGTTTGGCCTGGACGTCGCGACCGGTCTCACCGGCGGGCAGGTCGACGTACTCCCGCAGCCAAGAAAGCGGGACCCGCATCAGATCTCCATCCCGAACGGAAGGGTGAAGCGCACGTCACCCTCGACAATGTCTCGCATGTCCTCGACCTTGTGGCGGAACATCAGCATCCGCTCGATGCCGAAGCCGAAGGCGAAGCCGCTGTACTTCTGCGGGTCCACGCCGCAGGCGATGAGCACCCGGGGGTTGACCATGCCGCAGCCGCCGAGCTCGATCCAGCCCTCGGAGGAGCAGGTCCGGCAGGGGCGGTCGGGGTTGCCGACCGACTCGCCACGGCAGACGTAGCAGACCATGTCCATCTCGGCGGACGGCTCGGTGAAGGGGAAGTAGTTCGGGCGCAGCCGGGTGGTGATGTCGTCACCGAAGAGCGACTGCACCATGTGGTCGAGGGTGCCCTTGAGGTCGGCCATGGTCAGGCCCTCGTCGATGGCGAGCAGCTCGATCTGGGTGAAGACCGGGGTGTGGGTCGCGTCCAGCTCGTCGGAGCGGTAGACGCGGCCGGGACAGATCACGTAGACCGGCGGCTCACGGTCGAGCAGCGAGCGGATCTGCACCGGGGAGGTGTGCGTGCGCAGCACGACACCGCTCTCCTCGCCGTCCTTCCCGCCCTCCTTGCCCTGCACGAAGAAGGTGTCCTGCATCGTGCGGGCGGGGTGGTCCGCCCAGATGTTGAGCGCGTCGAAGTTGAACCACTCGGCCTCGACCTCGGGGCCCTCGGCGACCTCGTAGCCCATGGCCACGAAGATGTCGGCGAGCCGGTCGGAGAGGGTGGTCAGCGGGTGCCGCGCGCCTTCGGGGCGGCGGTCGTAGGGCAGCGTGACATCCACCGCCTCCTCGACCAGCACGCGATCGTCGCGCTCGGCCTCCAGCACCTCCTGCCGGGCTTTGAGCGCCTGGTTGACCGCGCCGCGCGCCTGGCCGACGCGCTTGCCGGCCTCGGCCTTGGCGTGCGGCGGAAGCGCGCCGATCTCGCGGTTGGCGAGCGCCAGCGGCGAGCGGTCTCCGGCGTGGGCGACCTTCACCTCGCGCAACGCGTCGACGTCGGCGGCCGACGCGATCGCGGCGAGCGCCTCGTCGCGCATGCGCTCGATCTCTTCCGGTTTCAGTGTCTCGACCTCGACAGGGTCGTACGACTTATTGGGTGCCGACATTTCTTCCCGTTCCGATGTGGGTGCTGGCGCGGCCCTGCCCGAATGCCCCGACCGACAAGTGCCAGGGGTCGAGTCTACTGGGGTCGCGAGGATCGGCTGGTCACGCCCGTCGGAGCCGGTGGATAACTCAGACGGCTATCCAGCTGATTGCTCAGGCCATGAAGGCCGGTGCCCCGACGGGCAGAATAAATCGGAACTGCGCGCCGCTGCCGGGCGCGCGGCCGACGGTGATGGTGCCGCCGTGGGCCTCGACGATGCCCTTGACGATGTAGAGGCCCAGGCCGGTGCCACCGCGCTTGCTGCCCCGCCAGAAGCGGGTGAAGACGCGGCTCATCGACTCCTCCGGGATGCCGGGGCCTTCGTCGCTCACGGTGACCGCTGTTCCCTCCGTCTGCGCCTTGGACGGCGCGGGTGCCACCTCGATGGTGACAGTTCCCTCGCCGTGGCGCACCGCGTTTTCCAGCAGGTTGCCCAGGATCTGGTCAATCTTGTCGGGATCGGCCCACAGCGCGGGCAGCGGTTGGGCGACCCGTACGGCGAAACGGTCGGCCCGCTGCCCGGCGGCCACCAGAGCGTCCACATGCCGCTGCACGGCTGCGGCGATGTCGACCGGCTGGCGGCGGACCTCCAGGCGGCCGGAGTCGATGCGGGAGATGTCCAGCAGCTCGGCGATCAGCCGGGTCACGCGGTTGGCGTCGGCGTCGACCGTCTCCAGCATCAGCTTCTTCTGGTCGTCGGTGAAGCGTTCCCACTTCGCGAGCAGTGTCCTGGTGAAACCCTTGACACTGGTCAGCGGGGACCGCAGCTCATGCGCGACAGTGGCGATCAGCTCCGCGTGACTGCGCTCGGTACGCCGCCGCGCCTCGGTGCCGCGCAGGGTGACGACCAGCCGGTGGACGGGGCCGCATGGGTACGTACGGACGTATTTCGCGGAGACCAGCACCTCGCGGCCGCCGGGGAGCAGCAGATTGCGCTCGGGCTGCCCGGTGCGGGTGACCAGGCCCTGGTAGGGGTCAGTGACCGTCCACCAACGGCGGCCCTCGAGGTCTTCCAGCGGCAGCGCCTGGTCGATGGGCAGGCCGATGACGGCAGGCGGGGCCAGGGCGGTGATGCGGGCGGCGGCGGTGTTGAAGCAGATGACCCGACCGCTCTCGTCGGCGACCACGAGCCCGTCGGGGAGATCGTCCAGCGTCAGGCCGTACTCGGTCAGGATCTCCGCCCAACCCGGCACGGCGTGACCGGCGGACCCGCCGCTCGTCCTGACAGCATCCATCCCCGTATCCCCTTTCCAGGGCCCCCGGGGCGCCACACTACTAGCTGATTGTTACGGAGCGGCACCCTCCGGGAGCGCGCTGCGCGCGGGCGGACGCATAAAGGCACACAGCGGCGGCCGTCGCCAGGTTGAGGCTCTCCGCCCTGCCGTGGATCGGCACGCGCACCACCTCGTCCGCGAGTGCGCGGGTCTCCTCCGGCAGCCCCCACGCCTCGTTCCCGAAGATCCAGGCCGTCGGCCCGCCCATCGTCCCCTCGTCCAGCTCCGCGTCCAGGTCCCGCTCCCCCGCGCCGTCGGCGGCCAGCAGCCGTACGCCCGCGGCGCGCAGCCCGGACGCGACGGTCTCCACGGGGACCCCGACGGCGACCGGGAGGTGGAAGAGGCTGCCGGCCGAGGCCCGTACGGCCTTGGGGTTGTACAGGTCCACGGAGGCGTCCGTCAGGACCACGGCGTCCGCCCCGGCGGCGTCCGCGCACCGCAGCACGGTGCCGGCGTTGCCGGGATCCCGGACATTGGCCAGTACGGCCACGAGCTTCGGGCGCCCGGCGAGGATCTCCTCGAACGGCCGGTCCAGGAAACGGCACAACCCGACGATGCCCTGCGGGGTGACGGTGTCGGACATCTCCGCGATGACCTCGGCCGTTGCCGTCAGCACGGGTACGCCCGCCGCTCGTGCCGCGTCCACGATGTCCGCGTGGCGGTCGGCCGCGTCCGGCGTCGCGTACACCTCGATCAGGTGCGGGACCGCTTCGCGCACCGCCTGCGGGCCCTCCGCGATGAAGCGGCGCTCCTTGCCGCGGAAGCTGCGCTTCGCGAGCCGGTGCGCGGCGGTGACGCGCGGGGAGCGCAGGGAAGTCAGCTCAGGGCCAGGCATTGAGCGAGGTACTCATTTCGTGGGTTGGGGGCAGTCGTCCCGCTGGGGCGAGCGAAGCGAGGTGGGGGTGCCCCCACGCGAAGCTGTGGGTGCGGGTGGGCCCAACCCACCCGCACCCGGCAAACGGTGCGCACTCCGACGGCGGGTGGGCGAGGGTGCGTCGGCGGCCGCCGGTCCGTGGCCGGGTTGGGCCGGCCCGTCCCGCCTTGGGGGCACCTCCCAGCCTCCAGCTGGGGGAGGACTGCCTACTTCCCGCCCCGGGAGGCCCGGGGCGGGAACCCCTGAGGTCTGGGGCCAGGGGGCGGAGCCCCCGGTCGGGAACCCGGTCGGGAACCCGGGCGGCCTGGGGCGCAGCCCCACAATCCGAACGCGCGGCGGGCCCGCGGGCGGGTATCCGCCTGCGGGCCCGTACGGCTCGGGTCAAGCTGAGCGAAGCGCGTGGCGTCAGGCCGCCTTGGGGGCGTTGACGTCGGCGGGGAGGGCCTTCTGGGCGACCTCGACGAGGGCGGCGAAGGCGGGGGCGTCGTTGACGGCCAGCTCGGCGAGGATCTTGCGGTCGACCTCGACCTGAGCGGCCTTCAGGCCCTGGATGAAGCGGTTATAGGTGATGCCGTTGGCGCGGGCAGCAGCGTTGATGCGCTGGATCCACAGCTGACGGAAGTCGCCCTTGCGCTTCTTGCGGTCGTTGTAGTTGTAGACGAGGGAGTGGGTGACCTGCTCCTTCGCCTTGCGGTACAGGCGGGAGCGCTGCCCACGGTAGCCGCTGGCCTGCTCGAGGATCGCCCGGCGCTTCTTCTGGGCGTTGACTGCCCGCTTGACGCGTGCCACTTGATAACTCCTAGTGAGGGACCGCGGGGGATACTCACGCGGTCCGAAAAACGGATAGGTCCCGGTTCAGTGCGACGCGCCCCGGTGGGGGCGCGGCCGTCACTTGCCGAGAAGCTTCTTGATCTTCTTGGCGTCGGGCTTGGACAGCACGACGGTGCCGCTGAGGGCACGGGTCTTGCTCGACGGCTTGTGCTCAAGGTAGTGGCGCACGCCGGCGCGCTCGCGGACAACCTTGCCGGAGCCGGTGAGCTTGAATCGCTTGCTTGCACCGCTGTGCGTCTTGTTCTTCGGCATGGCGCCGTAGTCTCCTCGTCGCTGGCCCTCCCGTCCGCCCGGAAGCGGACGGAGAGCGTCAGTACTTCATTGCAAACCCGGAGCGGGTGCTCCGGGGACTGGCTTACGCCGTCAGTTGTTCTCGTCGGCGGCTTCGTCGGCTTCGGCTGCCTCGGCAGCGAGGGCGTCGTCGTACGCCTGCTGCTCGACGTCCGACGGATTCTCCGGCAGGCGACCGGCCTTGCGGGCGGCCTGCGCCTCGCGGGCCTCGGCCATGGCCTCGGTCTTCTTCTTGTGAGGACCGAGAACCATGATCATGTTTCGGCCGTCCTGCTTGGGCGCGGACTCCACGAAGCCCAGTTCCTGGACGTCACCCGCGAGCCGCTGCAGCAGCCGGTGACCCAGCTCGGGCCGCGACTGCTCACGGCCACGGAACATGATCGTGATCTTGACCTTGTCGCCCTGCTTGAGGAACCGGACGACGTGACCCTTTTTGGTGTCGTAGTCGTGCGGGTCAATCTTCGGCCGGAGCTTCATCTCCTTGATGACCGTGTGCGCCTGGTTCTTGCGCGCCTCACGGGCCTTCATGGCCGACTCGTACTTGAACTTCCCGTAGTCCATGAGCTTGCAGACCGGCGGACGTGCGTTCGCCGCGACCTCGACCAGGTCCAGGTCGTACTCCTGCGCAAGTTCCAGGGCCTTGGCAAGCGGCACAATGCCTACCTGCTCACCACTGGGACCGACGAGTCGCACTTCTGGGACGCGAATCCGGTCGTTGATGCGGGGCTCGGCGCTGATGGGGCCTCCTCGGTAGCACCACGCGACTGACTGGCCGACAGCCGCGTTTACGTCACTTGTTATCCGTCCGACCCCGTGCCAAGGCGCAAAAAACGCCCCGAAACGGGTCACAGGCGGGGCTCCTCACAACCGGGAGCACCGCCGCGGTATTCCCCGCGGGGCGCATCGGGCGGCCGCACGTCCTGTAGAGAACGCGCACCGCCTGACCGGGACCCGCCGACCTTTTCCGGTCGGCCAGGTGGGAGATCGGAGCCTCCACTTGTGGGCTGAATGGTCTGCTCGCGCGAGGCTCGCAGGGTGTCCAGCCGGTCAATCGTCAAGCATACCAGCGTTCGACCGCAGTCCGTAATCGGCCGCGCTGGGCCTATCGTGTGAGGCATGAGCGACGCGACTCCGCAGAACGACCGCCCCGACTTCGACACCATGACCCGCGACATCGCGGACGTCCCCGCGGTCGAGGTGATCACCACGGTGGCCGTCCACCTCATGAGCGCCGCGGCGGTCAACCTCGGCCTCGCCGAGGAGGGCTCCGACCACAAGGACCTGGACGAGGCCCGCAAGCTCATCACCGCCCTCGCCGGCCTGGTCACCGCCGGCGCCCCCGAGATCGGCTCCTACCACGCCGGTCCGCTGCGCGACGGACTCAAGTCGCTCCAGCTCGCCTTCCGCGAGGCCTCCGTCATCGCCGACGAGCCCGGCCAGGGCCCCGGCGAGAAGTTCACTGGGCCGGTGTACGGCTGAGCGGCCGGCTCCAGCCACCCCGCGCCCCCCACGCGGGGGTTACGCGGCGTCCCGCCCCCGGAGGATCGCAGCACGGGGCCGGCGTACGGCTGAGCGGCCGGCTCCAGCCACCCCGCGCCCCCCACGCAGGGGTTACGCGGCGTCCCGCCCCGGAGGATCGCAGCACGGGGCCGGCGTACGGATAAAGAGCGGCTCGCCCGGGAGCTTCGCCTCGGCGGGCAGCAGGGCGACGTCCAGGCCGCGACGCAGGGTGCCGCGCAGTATGTCGGCGCCGGCGAGAGCGGTGGCGACGCGCTCGGCGACCTCCCGTACGGCGGCGCCTTCCGCCAGGACCAGGCCGAGGGTGCCGTCGGAGTCCCGCGCCGGGACCAGGTAGGCACGTACGACGCCGGGCTCGGCGGTGACGGCGGCGCGGACCGCGTCACGTACGGCCGGGTCGGCGAGGGGGTCGCTCAGATCGCGGCCGTCGGCGACGGCGCGCAGTGCCTCCCCGGCGAGGGCGTACGGGACGGGGCCGGCCATGTCGATGAGCAGGGTGTCGGCCTTCTCGTGCGCCAGGGCCTGGAGTGCCTGCCCCAGCGGGACGGCGACGGGCCGGGCGTCCGGGCGCCAGCGGGCCAGTGACTCCGTGGAGGTGAAGGCGGGGAGGGCGCGGCGGCCGTCGGCGGCCTGGATGGTGGGCACTGCCATGTCGCTGGTCTTCTCGCGGCGCAGGCCCTCGGGCCCCGTCTCCACTTCTCCCAGCAGAGCCACGACGGGCACCAGCAGCCGCGCGCCCCGGAGTGCGGTGAGCACCTCGCCTTCGGCCGTTCGGTCGGCGGGAGCCGAATCGTACGCGGAGAGCGCGGCGGCGAGCCTGGGGTCGGCGGTGCCGTCGTCGTCGGAGAAGCCGGAATCGGGGATGTTCTTGAGCGCCACGGGTCGAGAGTAGCCCGCCTTCCGGTTGTGAATTTCTCAGGGGATTTTTACCTGACTCCTATGGGGCACGTAGGTTCGATACCTAGCGTCGCGGAGCATGGCATCCGAGACCTCCGAGAGCGCGGACCGTGCCGAACCCTCGCCGCGGCGCAGGGCCGCCCGCCGCACGCGCCCGAGCAAAGCACGCCCCGTCATATTCACCGCGGTCGTGACCACCGTCCTGCTGGGTACGGGACTGGGTACGACCGCATACGTGAAGGCGCAGAGCCGCATTTCGGCCGGAGCCGCGTCGCCGGCTTCGCCCTCGCCCTCGGCCACGCCGAGTCAGGGCTACGGGAGGGCGGTCGCCGTGAAGGCACCGGTGAGGGCGGTGGTGGACTGGGACAAGGTGCTCAGCAAAGGGCTGGCCGATGTGGAGGGCGGAACGAGCGCCCGCTACTCGGTGGCGATCCTGGACACGGCGTCGGGCCAGAGCGCCGTATACGGAAGCGGCACCTTCGACACCGCGAGCATCGTCAAGGTCGACATCCTGGCGACGCTTCTGCTGCAGGCGCAGGACGCCGGGCGTCATCTGACGACCCAGGAGAAAGCCAACGCCAAGATCATGATCGAGAACAGCGACAACACGGCGGCCAGCGCGCTGTGGAACGACATCGGAGGGGCCTCCGGGCTCAACGCGGCCAACCAGCGCTTCGGCCTCAAGGAGACCACCGGCGGCAGCGGCCTGCTGTGGGGCCTCACACAGACCTCGGCGGCGGACCAACTGCGGCTGCTGAGGGTGGTGTTCGGCAAGGACTCGGTGCTGAGCGCCGCCTCGCAGTCGTACCTCCAGGACCTGATGGGCCAGGTCAACACCTCCCAGGACTGGGGCGTGCCGAGCGCCTCCACCGGGCAGTTCGAGGTCAAGAACGGCTGGCTGCAGCGCACCACCACCGGCCTGTGGGACATCAACAGCATCGGCCGGGTCACCTCGGACGGGCACACCTACCTCGTCGCGGTCACCTCCAACGGCAGCACCACGATGAACCGGGGCGTGGCTCTGGTCGAGGAAGCCGCGAAGGCCGCGGTCAAGGCCTTCAATAAGGCCTCGGACGACGCGAACTCCTAGACGCCCGGCGGGGCCGCCGCCACATCACGACCGCCGCGGCGGTCAACCCGCTCCCGGCGACCGCGAAGGCGACCGCGATCCCGTCGCCCAGCCCGGCGCCCCCGCCCTCCGCTGCCGACAGGTGGGCGATGCCGGGCCCGGAGCCGAAGTACTGCTGCGCGTAAGCCGACGGGGTCGGGGTGGGCCCCTTGGCCTTGAGCTTGCTCGCGGCCGCCAGAGCGGCGGCGGGGTCGATCAGGCCGGTGCCCACGGCGTCGCTGCGGCCGCCGGAGGGGTTGTCCCGGGTGGTGTCCTCCAGGACTTCCTTGATCTGGGCCGGGCTCAGCTTGGGGTAGGCGGAGCGGATCAGCGCGGCGGCCCCGGAGACGTACGCGGACGCGGTGCTGG
The DNA here is from genome assembly GCF_003999195.1 of Streptomyces soli. Classification (GTDB taxonomy): domain Bacteria; phylum Actinomycetota; class Actinomycetes; order Streptomycetales; family Streptomycetaceae; genus Actinacidiphila; species Actinacidiphila soli. The sequence continues at coordinate 901 of NZ_RJVR01000262.1, read as the reverse complement.
TGCCCCAGCCCTCGTAGTAGTGCCGGTCGGGGTCGGCGATGACGACATCCACGCCGGGCGCGGAGACGGCGGCGTACCAGCGGCGGGTGGAGAAGTCCGCGCGGTTGCCGTAGCGGTCGACGGCGGCGACGGCGATCACGCCGGGGTAGGCGGCCGGGTAGGAGGCGCGGTTGCCCTGCTGGCCGCCATTGCCTGCCGAGGCGACGACGACCACGCCCTTGGCGAGGGCGTACTGGATCGCCTCGTCCTCCTGGGGCTCCGGGTGGGCGGTCTTGCTGTCGTCACCGAGGGAGAGGTTGATGACGTCCGCGCCGTGGTCGGCGGCCCAGCGGATGCCTTCGGCGAGCGCGCCGCCGCGTGTGGTGCGGGCCTTCTTCCGCTGCGGGTCGTTGTCCTCCAGGATCACCCTTACGGGGAGGATCTTGGCCTCCGGCGCGATACCCAGGACTCCGTCGGCCCCGCCCGCGCCGTGTCCGTGCCCGGCGATTATCCCGGCCATGCCGGTGCCGTGCCGGGCCCAGGAGCTGTCGCCGCGCTGCGCCCCGAAGCCGACCATGTCCTTGCCGGCGAGCACCTGCCCGGTGAGGTCGGGGTGGGTCCCGTCAACTCCGGTGTCCAGGACGGCAACCGTGACGCCCTTGCCCTTGGTCATACGCCAGGCCTGCTCGGCGTGCAGGGCGTTGAGCGCCCAGTCGGCGTCCCGTACGGCGTCCGCGTGGGCGGGGGCGGCCGATGCCGATGCCGCCAGCGCGGCGAGGGCGGCGAGCGTGGCGGCCGTACGGCGCAGGGTGCGGCTCACCGCGACGCCTCCGAATCCGCCGACGGCGTGAGCGCCCTGGCCGCCGCCCGCACCCGGGCGTCCACCGCGTCGGACAGGGCCCCCGCGGTGTCGCCGAGGCCG
>NZ_RJVR01000121.1 GCF_003999195.1 Streptomyces soli | reverse complement strand
CTCCCGGCGCTGCCCCCCGCCACCGCCGACGCCCCGGAAGCGCCCACCGGGCGGCGGGGCCGCCGCGCCCCGGAAGCCCCGGAGTGGCCGGAGGCGAACGGCTCCGCGCAGCGCCGGCCCTCGGCGATCGTCGACCCGCGCAAGCTCCCGGCAGCGGCCGAGGAGCGCCCGGCCATGCTCGAACTCGAGGCCCCGCCGCAGGTCGTCCAGCAGCGACAGCCACAACTGCCGCCGCAACTGCCGCCGGGGCCGCACCCGTCGATCCCCGAGCAGACCCAGCGCGCCCCGCAGCCGCAGCTCCAACCGCAGCCCCAGCCCCCCCAGCCGCAGCCTCAAGCGACCCCCCAGTCCCAGCAGTCCCAGGCCCAGCCGCATCCCCAGGGTGACACCAACGGCAGCCGGGCCATAAGCGTTCGCACCCTAGGCCAGGGCGTGCCCTTCGCCCAGCAGATCGCCGAGCAGACGCAGAGCGCCCCGAGCGGCCGCCGACGCAAGCTCAACGCCCCCGCCGAGAGCGAGGCCCGCCCGCACCCCACCGTGCCGGAGCAGCAGCAACCCCAGCAGCAGCCGCAACCGCAGCAACCCCAACAGCCGTCCGCCCAGCAGCCGCAGTCCGCCGGCCGGGCCTACGCCATAGGGGCGCCCACCGAGGGCGACGAGGGCCCGGAGCCGCTGGACGGCCCGAACGGCGCGGTCGACGTGACCGACGAGAGCGTGCCCGTCCTGGGCGAGCCGCGCCGGCTGCTCGTTTGGCCCGAGCCGGACGTCTCGACCCGGCAGGCGCTGACCGACCGGGGCTACCGGCCGGTGATCGTGCGGAGCCGTGAGGAGGTCGACGCGCAGGTCGCCGAGCCGCCCGCCGCGCTCTTCGTCGACCCGCTGACCGGCCCGATCACCCGCACCGCCCTGCAGTCGTTGCGCCAGGCCGCCGCCCAGGCCGAGGTCCCGGTGCTGGTCACCGCCGGGCTGGGGCAGGCCACCCGCGAAGCGGCGTACGGAGCCGATCCCGCCGTACTCCTCAAGGCGCTCGCGCCGCGCGACAGCGAGCAGCATCCGCCCCGGGTGCTGCTGGTGGAGAGCCATCTGCCGATCGCGGAGGCGTTCACCGGCACGCTGGAGCGGCGCGGGATGCAGGTCGCGCAGGCCGGTTCCGAGGCGGACGCGATGACGATCGCCTCGCAGGTGCATCCGAACCTCGTGGTCATGGACCTGATGCTGGTCCGGCGCCGCCGGCACGGCATCGTGGACTGGCTGCGCGCCAACGGGCAGCTCAACCGCACTCCGCTGGTCGTGTACACCTCCGTGGACATCGATCCGGCCGAGCTGCCGCGCCTCGCCTCCGGCGAGACGGTGCTGTTCCTCGCGGAGCGGTCGACGAGCACCGATGTACAGTCCCGGATCGTCGATCTGCTGAGCAAGATCGGTTCCTGACGCTCTTTCGGCTCACCCAGGTCGCAGGTGATCGTCCGTCATGTTCCGCTCGGAACGTCAAGTTGACCGCTCCCGTCCCCGGTCGGGAGCTGCACCGTTTCGAGGAACGCATGACTCAGCGATACGTCCCCGTCAACCCCCGGGCGCTCGCCGCTCCGATGCTCGCGCTGTCCCTGTTCCTGATCGTCGGGCCGATGGGCGATGTGGCGTCGGCGGAGGCGCCGAGCGCGTCGGCCGCAACGGCCGCGTCGGAGGTCGCCCAGGCCGGGCCTTGGATCACGGTCGGCGCACTGACGCTTGTCACCCCCACCACCGCCGACACCATCACCACCCGCCGCCCGGTCTTCAGCGGAACGGGCACGGCCGGCGACACCGTCACCGTCTGGCCCAAGGACGGCGACCCGTACTGCTACGTCACTGTCGGCCCCGACGGCAAGTGGACCTGCCCGCCCACCCGCGACCTGCCGGTCGGCAACCAGGTCATCGCGGTCAACGAGACCACCCCCGGCACCCCGGGCTCCAAGGGCCTGGTGCGGCTGCGGCTGTTCATCACGCCGGACGCCACGGGTCCGGACAAGCCGTGCCCGCCCGACCAGGACGACCACAAGAAGAAGGACGACCACCACGAGAAGGACGACCACCACGAGTCGAACCATCACCACTCCATCTTCGACTGGTGATCACCCCCATACGCGTACGGAGGGCGGCCCGTACCGCCCTCCGTACGCCTGTCAGGCTCAGCCCAGCCTGGTGACGTCCAGCTTCCCGTCCGCGTAGTCCCGGCGGATCACCTTCTTGTCGAACTTGCCGACCGAGGTCTTCGGCACCGCCGGGATGATCGCCCACCGCTCCGGCAGCTGCCAGTGCGCGATGCGCGCGGCAAGGAAGGCGCGCAGCGACTCGTACGTGGCCGTGGAGCCCTCCTTCAACACCACCGTGGCCAGCGGCCGTTCGCCCCACTTGTCGTCGGGGACGGCTACGACGGCCGCCTCGGCGACGTCGAGGTGGGCCATGAGGTGGTTCTCCAGTTCGACGCTGGAGATCCATTCGCCGCCGGACTTGATGACGTCCTTGGCCCGGTCGGTGAGGGTGAGATAGCCGTTGGCCGTGATCGTGCCGACGTCTCCGGTACGCAGCCAGCCGTCAGGGCTGAACTTGTCCTCGGGCCGGATCGGGTCGGCGCCCGCGCCGCCGTAGTAGGCACCGGAGATCCACGGTCCGCGCACCTCCAGCTCGCCCGCCGACTCGCCGTCCCACGGCATGTTTTCGCCGTCCGGGCCGACGAGCCGCGCCTCGACGCCCGCCGGGAAGCGGCCCTGCGTGACGCGGTAGGACCACTCCTCCTCGGCCGAGAGGCCGGCCGGGGGGTGGGCGACGGTGCCGAGCGGGGAGGTCTCGGTCATACCCCAGGCGTGGCAGACCTTGACGCCGTACTTCTCGTCGAAGGCCTTCATCAGGGACGGCGGGCAGGCGGAGCCGCCGATGACCACGGCGCCGAGGGAGGAGATGTCGCGGGGCTTGGCGGCGAGTTCGGAGAGCAGGCCCTGCCAGATGGTGGGGACGGCGGCGGCGTGGGTCGGCCGCTGGGTCTCGATCATCTCGGCGAGCGGGGCGGGCTGCAGGAAACGGTCGGGCATCAGCAGGTTGATGCCGGTCATGAAGGCTGCGTGCGGGATGCCCCAGGCGTTGACGTGGAACATCGGGACGACCGGCAGGGTGGTGTCCGCGGTGGTCAGGGCGAAGGACTCGGCCATGTTGACCTGCATCGAGTGCAGATATATCGACCGGTGCGAGAAGAGCACGCCCTTCGGGTCGCCGGTCGTGCCGGAGGTGTAACACATGGCCGCGGCCTCGCGTTCGTCCAGCTCCGGCCAGTCGTACCTGGTCGGGCGGCCGCCGATCAGCGCCTCGTACTCGTGGACGGTGGCGGTGGTGCCCGCCAGGAGCGAGATGTCGCCGGGGCCGACCACGACGACGTGCTCGACCGACTCCATGGCCGGCAGCAGGGGGGTGAGCAGCGGCAGCAGCGAGCCGTTGACCAGTACGACGCGGTCGGCGGCGTGGTTGGCGATCCAGACGAGCTGGTCGGCGGGCAGCCGCAGATTGAGCGTGTGCAGGATCGAGCCCATGGAGGGGATCGCGAGATAGGCCTCGACATGTTCCGCGTTGTTCCACATCAGGGTGGCAACGCGCTCGTCGCGCTGGACGCCCAGTTCGTCGCGGAGCGCGTTCGCCAGCTGTACGGCACGCAGTCCCGTCTCCCGGAAGGTGCGGCGCTGCGGCTCGGCGTCACCGGTCCAGGTGGTGATCGTGGAATCCCCGTGCACTGTGGTGCCGTGCACCAGAATACGGGTCACTGTCAGCGGAACGTCCTGCATCGTGCTCAGCACGGGGCCTCCTCGAAACGCGGCTACGCGAGGGTAGGCCTGCCCGTGCGGCTCAGGATCGGACAGACCCTCGTCCGCGATTCTGGCTCCATACCGCGCGGTATGTCACTACCCAACGAGCAATTCGGGGTCTTCCCGTAGTTTTGACAGGGCTCGCGACACCGCGCTCTTCACTGTGCCCACCGACACCCCGAGGGCCTCAGCGGTCTGCGCCTCGCTCATGTCCTCGTAGTACCTGAGCACGACCATGGCCCGCTGCCTGGCCGGCAGCCGCGCTATCGCTCGCAGCATCGCGTCGCGCTGCGCCTGGTGCTCGGCCCCGTCCGGGACCGCGTCCACCGCGGCGGGCTCGGGAAGCTCGTCGGTCGCGAACTCGTCGACCCGGCGCTTGCGCCACAGCGAGGTGCGGGTGTTGACCAGCGTGCGGCGGACGTAGCTGTCCAGAGCGCGGTGGTCGTCGATCCGCTCCCAGGCCAGGTAGGTCTTGGTCAGCGCGGTCTGCAGCAGGTCCTCGGCGTCGCTCGGGTTGGGCGTGAGCGAGCGCGCGGTACGCAGCAGCGCCGGGCCCTTGGTCCGTACGTAGCTGGTGAACTCATAGCGGGTGAACTCGCTGCTGCACACAGGCGTGGTCATGGGCTCAACGCTATGAGCCGGGCCCGGTCCGGCGGATCCGCCGCAAGTCCCGAAGCGGGATCACCCTCAAGGAGTAGGCCGGGGGCTGTCCTCACCTCCCGGGGGTGTACACCGACCCCGACTACCCCGAGACGATTGCCACAGGGCGTCCATGCGGGTGCGGTCGATGTGCAGTTTCCGGCCGCCGATGCCGGAGTTCGAGCTGCGTAGAAGCCGGGCAGGTAGTCGGCCGCCCTGACCTGGCGGTTCCAGGCCCGTACGAAGGACAGGGTGGGCGTGGTGCAGCGGGCGCGGGTGACGCTGTACGCCTCCATGTCGAGGAGGTAGAGAGGGCTGCGCGGGGCGAAGCCCAGGCGTGCCGCCCGGCGGACGGCGTCCTTTCTGCGTTACGCCTCGATGAGGAAGAGCTGGGGTACCTCGGTCGCCCCGCACAGTCGCAGCGTGCGGGCGTGCAGCGGGGGGCACCTCAGGACGAGCCGTACGGCCGGGTCGAGGGCGGCGACGCGGTGGATGAGGGTCGCGGCGCAGTGCGCGTCGATGAAGGACAGCTCGGTGAGGTCGATGATGCGCGGGGTCCCGGCGGGGCTGTCGAAGGCCTCGCGGAGGCCGAACTCGAACTCGGCGCGGGTGGCCAGATCCGCGTCGCCGCTCATCCAGAGGATGCCTTCGCCGTGCTCGACGCGCAGTGCGTCCAGGCTCTGCAGTACGGACGCGGGGTGCGCGGCCGAGACGCGGCTGATGAGTTCCGGCGTGAAGCGGCGGAGGTCGTACTCGCAGATCGTGGTGCAGCCGATGCCGGCGAAGACCGGGGTGATCGCGGCCTCGTAGTCGACCAGGCGGTCGTGGTCGACGCCCGGCCGGAGCACCCACGACATGTCGCCCACGGCACGGATACCGGGGAACCCCAGACGGTGGGCGTCCTCCGTGGCCTCGACCCAGGTGGCGACCCGGGCCTCGGGCTCGAACCCGGCGTCCGGGTGGTACCCGGGGATGTCGTTCACCACGACGAGGCTGCCCCGCACCAGCGCCCGCCCGGCCGGCACGCCGAGCCCGGCCAGGTGGTTGACCGTTTCTTCCACGCTGGTCCCCGGGTCGGTGAAGAACATCACCAGTTCGCCCCTGGACAGCCCGATCTCGGCGAACGCCGCGCGGATATCCCACCGCGCGGCCTCGTCGTCGAACCCCAGACACGCATGATCGCCCGACGCCATTCGGTCGACCGAGACCGCGCGAGGGCCGGTACCCCTGTCCATGCGGCGAACGTACGCCCGGCCTCGCCCCCCAGTCGCCCACCGATCACCTTTGACCGCACTCTGTTCCCTTACGGCACCCCCTGCCCACCAATGACTCCCTCCGCACCGCGACTTGCCCACCGCCGCAGTCCGATCATCAGCCCGCCACCACCTCCGCGAGCTGCCGCCAGCCTGCCCGCGGGAGTTCCGTGCGGTTCTGGCCCTCTACGAGGAGTTGCAGGGCAATGTGGTCGGCGCCGGCGGTGTGGAAGTCGGCGAGGCGGTGGCGGATGCGGTCGGGGGTGCCCCAGGCGGTGAGGGCGTCGACGAGACGGTCGCTGCCGCCGTGGGAGAGGTCGTCGTCGGTGAAGCCGAGGCGGAGCCAGGTGTTGGTGTAGTTGGGGAGGGTCAGGTAGAGGGCGAGGGCGCTGCGGGCGATGGCGCGGGCGCGGTCGGGGTCGGCCTCGAGGATGACCTTCAGTTCGGGGGCGAGGAGGGGGCCTTCGCCGAGGATGGCGCGGGCCTGCGCGGTGTGCTCGGGGGTGACGAGGTAGGGGTGGGCACCGGCGGCGCGGTCGCGGGAAAGCTCCAGCATGCGCGGGCCGAGGGCGGCCAGGACGCGGCGGTCGGCGGGGACGCCGGCCTTGTCCAGGTCGTCCAGGTACTGGACCATCGCGGCGTAGGGCCGCCGGTAGCGTTCACCGGCGATGGCGGCGTGGCTGACGCCCAGGCCCAGCAGGAAGCGCCCCGGGTGGGCGGCGTCGAGGTCGGCGAAGCGGGCGGCGGTCTCCTCGGCCTCGTACGACCAGATGGGGAGGATGCCGGTGGCGACGGTGATCGACGAGGTGGCAGCCACCAGGGGAGCCGCGTGTTCGACGCCGCTGCTGCCGCCCAGCCAGATGGCTCCGTAGCCGAGTTCTTCCAGCTCGGCGGCGGTTTCGGCGAGCTCGCCGGCTCGTGCGGGGTCCTCCGAACGCAGTGCGGCGTGCCAGATTCCGTAGCGGCCGACCGATGGCTTCACAGCTTTCCTCCACCCAGAGTGTTCGATCCTGATCGTACAAACCTCGGACTGAGTGAGCCTATTCCACTCCTTTAGGACTCCTTCATTCCTCTCTCATGTGAGAGTCCTAGCCTTCCCTCAATGTATGCATCGGCCAGGGACAGGCTTTTCTCAGGTAATTCACAGATGACGAACAGCCTTCCCTAAGAAGTGACTCACAGGATTGCCACTATGACCGCGTCCTCATCTCCTGCAGCCGTAGACCTCACCCGCCCCGACGGTTCGCCCGTCCGGGTCCTCGTCGTTGACGACGAAGCTGCGCTCGCAGACCTTCTTTCCATGGCCCTGCGTTACGAGGGCTGGGAAGTCCACACCGAAGGCAACGGCACCGACGCCCTGCGCTCCGCGCGCGAGCTGCGACCGGACGCCGTCGTCCTCGACGTCATGCTGCCCGACATGGACGGCCTGGAAGTGCTGGCGCGGTTGCGCCGGGAGTCGCCGGACGTGCCGGTGCTCTTCCTGACCGCCAAGGACGCCGTCGAGGACCGCATCGCCGGGCTGACGGCGGGCGGCGACGACTACGTCACCAAGCCGTTCAGCCTCGAAGAGGTCGTCGCCCGGCTCCGCGGCCTGCTGCGCCGCTCCGGCGCGGCCGCGGCCCGTACGGAATCGCTGCTGGTCGTCGGCGATCTCGTCCTGAACGAGGACAGCCACGAAGTCAGCCGCAGCGGCACCGGGATCCACCTCACGGCCACCGAGTTCGAGCTGCTGCGCTACCTGATGCGCAACCCGCGCCGGGTGCTGAGCAAGGCGCAGATACTCGACCGCGTCTGGTCGTACGACTTCGGCGGCCAGGCCAACGTGGTGGAGCTCTACATCTCCTACCTGCGGCGGAAGATCGACGCCGGGCGCACCCCGATGATCCACACACGGCGCGGCGCCGGCTACCTGATCAAGCCGGGCGAAGCGGTGTGACCCCGTCGTGACAGCCGACGTACTGGCAGGCCGAGCGGGCAGGTCCGGCAGGGCGGCCCGTGGTGTCCCGCCCCGGCCCGGCCGGCGCCCCGGTCACCGGCCGCGCCGGGCCTTCTCACTGCGTACACGACTGGTCCTGTCGTCGATCGCGATGATCGCGGTGGTATGCGCGGTCATCGGGGCGGTGACGACGATTTCGCTGCGGTCGTACCTCGACACCCAGCTGGGCAACCAGGTCTCGGCCGTCGCGGACCGCGCGGCGGGTCCGCTGGCGGCCCATGCGAGCAAATACGGCGACGAACTCGGCTTTCTGCGCAGCCCCGGCCTGCAGCCGGGCGTCATCGGCGCACACCTCACCGACAACCGCGTGGTGACCTCCGCCGGAATCGCGGTGCAGATCACGCCGGGTGAGGCGATGGAGGTACAGCAGTTCACGGCCGAGCAGAAGGCCGTGTTCGCGTCCGTGCCGCTGGACGCCGGGACGCATAGGGTCACCATCCCCGGCTACGGCACGTACCGGGTGCAGTTGGTGCACACCGCCGCCAGCAGCAGCGGCTTCACCGTCATCGGGCTGTCCACCACCGAAGTCGACGACACCATCAGCACCTACATCACCATCGAGGCCCTCGTCGCCGCCGCCGGGCTGATCGCGGCGGGCCTCGCCGGCTCCCTGATGATCCGTTACTCGCTGCGTCCCCTGCACCGCGTCGCCGCCACCGCCGCCCGGGTCTCCGAACTGCGGCTCGACAAGGGCGAGGTGGCTCTCTACGACCGTGTCCCCGACGGCGACACCGACCCACGCACCGAGGTCGGCCAGGTCGGCGGCGCGCTCAACCGCATGCTCGGCCATGTCGCCGGGGCGCTCAACGCCCGCCATGAGAGCGAGACCCGGGTCCGGCAGTTCGTGGCCGACGCCAGCCATGAGCTGCGTACGCCACTGGCCTCGATCCGGGGCTACGCGGAGCTGACCCGGCGCGGCCGGGAGCAGATCGGCCCGGACACCCGGCACGCGCTGGGCCGGATCGAGTCCGAGGCCGCGCGGATGACGACGCTGGTCGAGGATCTGCTGCTGCTGGCCCGGCTGGACGCCGGGCGGCCGCTGTGCCTGGAGGCCACCGACATGTCGCCGCTAGTCGTGGACGCGGTCAGCGACGCCCGCGCGGTCGGCCGGGACCACAGGTGGCGCCTCGACCTGCCCGACGATCCGGCGTGCGTGCTCGGCGACCCGGAGCGGCTGCACCAGGTGCTGACCAATCTGCTGGCCAACGCCCGTACGCACACCCCACCCGGCACCACGGTGGTGGCCCGGGTCGTGCCGACCGACTTCGAGGTCGTCGTCGAGATCGCGGACAACGGTCCCGGCATCCCACCGCACCTGCTGCCGCACGTATTTGAGCGTTTCGCCCGTGGCGACGCCTCCCGTTCGCGGGCCGCCGGAAGTACCGGGCTCGGCCTTGCGATCGTGCAGGCGGTGGTCACCGCGCACGGCGGCCGGGTGAGCATCAGCAGCGTTCCGGGAGAGACGATTTTCAGGGTTCATCTACCTGTAACGCACTCACAGGTGGGTCTCAGTTTGGCCACAACGTTATGACAGGGCATCGCCGCAAAGTACATGTCATGCGCACTCAACAGCTCCCGCCGAGTGGCACGTCGTCCCCCGACCGGGGGGCCCTGCCCGCTCGAGAGCACCTGGCTGTCTCGCAGACCGAGCCAGTGCTCGATGTCGTGATCCCCGTATACAACGAGGAGAAGGACCTCGAAGGTTGTGTGCGCAGATTGCACGCGCACCTCGCCCGGACCTTCCCGTACCCCTTCCGTATCACCATCGCGGACAACGCGAGCATCGACCGCACCCCGGCGGTTGCCCGGATGCTGCAGGCCGAGATCCCCGAGGTTCTGTCCTTCCGACTTGAGCAGAAGGGCCGGGGGCGGGCCCTGCGGACCGTGTGGTCCGCCTCCGAAGCGCCGATCCTCGCCTACATGGACGTGGACCTGTCCACCGACCTCAACGCGCTGCTGCCGCTTGTCGCCCCGCTCATCTCCGGCCACTCCGACCTCGCGATCGGCTCCCGGCTGGCCCGGTCGTCCCGAGTCGTGCGCGGCGCCAAGCGGGAGTTCATCTCCCGTACGTACAACCTCATCCTGCGCGGCTCGCTCGCCGCCCGCTTCTCCGACGCCCAGTGCGGCTTCAAGGCGATCCGCAAGGACGTCGCCGAGCGGCTGCTGCCGCTGGTCGAGGACACCGGCTGGTTCTTCGACACCGAGATGCTGGTGCTGGCCGAGCGCGCGGGCCTGCGGATCCACGAGGTCCCGGTCGACTGGGTCGACGACCCCAACTCGACGGTGGACATCGTCAAGACGGCCACCGATGACCTCAAGGGCGTCCTGCGGGTCGGCCGCGCCCTGGCCACCGGCGCGCTGCCGCTGGACCGGCTGCGCCGCCCTTTCGGCGACGACCCGCGCGACCGCGACATCGCCGATGTGCCCGTCGGCCTGGCCCGGCAGCTCGTCGGCTTCTGCGTGGTCGGCGGCCTCAGCACGCTTGTGTACCTGCTGCTCTTCTCCGTCTTCCGGCTCGGCATGGGATCCCAACTCGCCAACGCCCTGGCCCTGTTGGTCTCCGCCGTCGGTAACACGGCGGCCAACCGCCGCCTGACCTTCGGCGTACGCGGACGGGACAAGGCCGTGCGGCACCAGGCACAGGGCCTGGTCGTCTTCGCCATCGGCCTCGCGCTGACCAGCGGTTCGCTCGCCGCGCTGAGCGCCGCCAACCCCCAGTCCTCACAGGGCACCGAAGTCGCCGTCCTCGTCGCGGCCAACCTCGCCGCGACCGTGCTGCGATTCCTGCTCTTCCGGGCCTGGGTCTTCCCGTCCCAGGGCGACGGCGCGGACGGTGGCCGGCCGTCCGCGCGGCAGCCGCTGCAGCCCGTGCAGCAGGTGACTCCGGTGCAGGTCCGTCCCGGCACGCCGTACGACAACACCTCGTACGAGAGCACCCCGTACGACAGCGGCACGTACGCCCCAACCACCGGCTACGAAGACCGCGGCGCCACCCTCCGCGCCGAGGAGCCGTACCGGTACGCCGACGTACCGCAGGGCGGCACCCCTTGGCGGGTCAGCGGCCAGACGGGATACGGCGACGAGACGGTGCAGATGCGCCCCATCGACCCCCACGAGCACGACCCGAGGAGTAATCGATGACCACGTCCCGTAACGAAGGGGCCTCTACCGGGGCCCCGACGGACGGCACGTCACCCTGGCGGTCGCCGGAGGAAATTTCTCCGGCGCCGCCCAGCGGCGTTTCGGCCCCTGTGCCCCCGCCCCCGACTCAACCGCCGGCCGGCGTGCAGCGCACCCCGGTGCCGGTGGGTGCGTCGGTGCCCGGATCCGCGCCTGGTTCGGTGGCCGTCGCGGTCGCCGAACCGGTCGCGTCGGAGCCGGTCCTGGCGGGCTCCGGCGGCGACGGCGCACTGCCCCCGCCCGGCGAGGGCGGCGGTGGTGGCGGCGGCGACGGCCAGGGGCCGCGCGGCTTCACCACCCGGGTGTGGCGCGGACGACCCGAGGACGCGGCGTGGGTGCGCCCCGCCCTCCTCGGGCTGCTGCTTGTCACGGCACTTCTCTACCTGTGGGACCTGAGCAGCTCCGGTTACGCCAACTCCTTCTACTCCGCCGCCGTTCAGGCGGGCAGCAAGAGCTGGAAGGCCTTCTTCTTCGGCTCCTCGGACGCCGGGAACTTCATCACCGTCGACAAGCCCCCGGCCGCGCTGTGGCCGATGGCCCTGTCCGTCCGCATCTTCGGCCTCAGCTCCTGGGCGATCCTCGTCCCCGAGGCCCTGATGGGCGTCGCGACGGTGGGCGTCCTGTACGCCGCCGTACGCCGCCGCTTCAGCGCCGCCGCCGGCCTCGTCGCGGGCGCCGTGCTGGCGCTGACCCCGGTCGCCGTGCTGATGTTCCGCTTCAACAACCCCGACGCGCTGCTCGCGCTGCTGATGGTCGTCGCCGTCTACTGCGTGCTGCGCGCGCTGGAGAACGCGAACACCAAGTGGCTGGTGTGGGCCGGCGTCGCCTTCGGCTTCGCCTTCCTCACCAAGACCCTCCAGGCCTTCCTGATCCTGCCGCCGCTGGCCATCGTCTACGCCGTCTGCGCACCGGCGACGCTGAAGAAGCGGTTCGTCCAGATCGGCTACGCGACCCTGGCGCTCATTGTGTCGGGTGGCTGGTGGGTCGCCATCGTCGAGCTGTGGCCCGCGTCCTCGCGCCCGTACATCGGCGGCTCGCAGGACAACAGCTTCCTGTCCCTGACCTTCGGCTACAACGGCTTCGGACGCCTCACCGGCAACGAGACCGGCTCGGTCGGCGGCAGGGGCGGCGCCGGCGGCAGCCGGTGGGGCGCGACCGGCATCACCCGGCTCTTCGGGTCCGACATGGGCGGCCAGATCGCCTGGCTGCTGCCCGCGGCTCTCATCCTGCTGGCGGTGGGCATCTGGCTGACCTGGCGGGCAACGCGTACGGACACGCAGAGGGCCGCTTATCTGGTGTGGGGCGGCTCGCTGCTGTTCACCTTCGTGGTCTTCAGCTTCATGTCCGGCATCTTCCACGAGTACTACAACATCGCCCTCGCGCCCTACATCGCGGCGCTGGTCGGCATGGGCGCCACGGCGCTGTGGGAGCGCCGTTCGCACATCGCCGCCTCGGTGGTGCTCGCCGTCACGGTCGCGGTCACCGCGATCTGGTCGTACGTCCTGCTGAACCGTTCCGCAGACTGGTACCCGGGGGTGCGCTACGCCGTCCTCATCGGCGGCATCGTCGCTGCCCTGGGCCTGCTTCTCGCGGCACGGCTCGGCAGGCAGCTCGCCCTCGCCTCGGCGGGCCTCGGCCTGGCCGCCGCGCTGGGCGGCCCGCTCGCGTACACCGTGCAGACCGTCGACACCGGCCACACCGGTTCCATCGTCACCGCCGGTCCCGCCGTCCAGGGCGGCAGGGGCGGCTTCGGCGGCGGTGGCGGGGCGCGCGGCGGCGCCGGCGGCTTCCCCGGCGGCATGCGGGGT
>NZ_RJVR01000084.1 GCF_003999195.1 Streptomyces soli | reverse complement strand
CGACCAACGCCAGGTGGACTGGCAGTTCACCACCCACGACGCACGCATCAAACTGCGCCACCTCTATCCCAAAAATTAGCTACGACAGTCTACTAGTGCCGCATCAGGGAACGTTCGCCCTGTTTGCTCCCGTTGCCGTGGGTGAGGTATCCGCGATGCATGTCTCTGTGTACCGCGTAGCCTCTCCGCGTGAAGCACTCCCACCGAACGTTCGAGAATCCCCCTGCGCTGCCCCATGGCGTCGTTGCCGAGGCAGTGGAACGCGCGCTCGGCGACAGCGCGCAGGAACCCTCGGCGGCAGTCGCTTTGGTCGGCATCGCTCTGAACGACGACGATCGAGCGTTCATCGAGCACTGCTGCATAGAGGTGGGAACGAGGGCCGTGGCCGGGAGCCAGCTACTTGGACTGGCTGGCCTGTGCCTGGGGCACACCGCCCGCAGATTCGGACACCTCAGCGATCGCGCAGTTGCGCTGGCCGAAGCTCTGGCGACCCGGGCGACGCTGGACCCTTCGGATGTCGACGGACGAGCCCTCGACGGGCTCGACGACGTCCGCTCCTACCTGCGCCGCGGCGAAGCCGAGTAGTACCGGTCAGGCGACGTTCGCCCCGTTTACGACTCTGCGTAGACGCTCACAGGGCGAACTTTGCCTGATGCGGCACTAGGTCCCGCTGTGTGTCAACGCCGAGGAGATCGATCACCGGGCGGTCTTGGCCCGGCGATCCGCCTCGGTGGCCTGGTAGCGGTAGGAATCAGTGCCGGTCTGGATCAGCGTGCAGCGGAAGGTGATCCGGTCGGCGATGGACGCGCAGAGCCTCGGGTCGGCGAAGACCTTGTCCCATTCGGCGAACGGCGAGTTGGTGGCCACCGCAGTCGCCTTGCACTCCTCGCGCTCGGTGAAAATCTGGAACAGCAGACGGGTGCCCTTCTTGTCCAGGTTCAGGTAGCCGAACAAAAGGTCGACCTTGCTGTACCGGGCGATCACCGATGACAGGCGGCGGGCGGCATCGGCCTCGGCGAGTTCGTTCACCAGCGCGGAGGTGGTGGTGTAGCGGACGCTCATGCCGGCCTCGGCGATCGCCGTACCGACTCCGATCAGCAGGTGCGATTTCCCGGTGCCGGAGTCGCCGATCAGCACCAGCGGGCGGCCCTCGCGCACCCACGATGGAGACCTCAGCTTGCCGATGACCTCGGGAGTGACAGGGCCTCCCGTACGGCGGCGGCCCGGGCGAGGGTGTGGTCGCCTTTGGCCGCGCGGTGGAGCTTGTCGGCCCAGGTGCTGATGTCGGTGGCGAGGGTGTGCAGGTCGCGGATGCCGTCGGTGTCGGTGGTGTGCAGCCGGTCGGTGAGGCGGGTGTGTTCGGCGGCGATCTCCCGGGCGGTGTGGGCCAGGACGGCGAGGTAGCCGCGGTGGCGCTCCAGCCGGTTCCAGGAGCAGCGGCCGCGTCCGGCTTCCTGTTCGAGGACGTGTAGGGAGGTCGCGGGCCAGCCCATCTCGCTGCGCGGGGTGAGCGTCAGGTCGATCAGGCAGGTGACGCGGGCGTCGTGCCACGGGGTGTGGACGTAGGGCTGGTGCGGGGAGGGGATCGTGGCGTCGGCCCGGGCGTCGAGGTAGGCGGCGACGTTCTCGGGGGTGGGCGCGGCCTGGGTCCGGCGCAGCGTGCCCAGGTATCCGGCCAGGATCGGCAGGCAGCTGCCAGGCCGGGTGCCGAACGGGGCGGCGGGCATGGCCCGGGCGACCAGAGCGGCGGTGCCGTCGCCGTGTGGCGATGGTGGCCTGGATGACGCACAGGGCGGGGTGGCGGGGGTCCAGATGCATGCGGTGGTGCTCCTTCGCGGGGGCGGCCGTAGAAGCGGCTGCCGGGGGTGGTGGGTTGGGGCGCTGGTCCCCGGGGTTGGCGCCCCGGGACCAGCGGAAGGGGTGTCAGGCCAGGCTGGGGAGCAGTCGCTCGCCGAGCCAGCGGGCTGCGTTGACGCTGACGGCGTTGCCGGCCTGGAGGATCTGCTCGGTCTGGTTGCCGTGCACGATGTAGTCGCCCGGGAAGCGCTGGACGGTCATCAGTTCGCCGGGGTGGAGCATGCGGATGGTGCAGTCGTCCACGGTCGGCGCGGGGCGGACCAGTCAGTGGTGCTGCTTGGTGGCGACCGTGGTCAGCGGCTCGCTGGTGGTGCGGGGAAGTCCCTTGCGGCCGCCTGGGATGATCAGGGCGTGGTGACGGCCCTTGGCGGCCAGGGCGGGGACCGGCCCGGTGGTGGGGATGGCGGTGCCGTTGCGGCGCAGCATGGCGATGTGCGGTTCGGTGCCGAACATTGTCAGGCCGAGGGCGATGCGGGCCCGGGTAGAGGGTGCGTAGGGGGTGAACTTCTTGCGGTCGGGGCGGCCGTCGCCGACGCGGGTGCCGGGCAGGTCCCAGTCGATGACTTCGGCGACCTGCCGGGTGATTGGTTCCAGGATCATGTGGCCGCAGGCGCGGTTGGGGCACCGGTAGTCGTACTGGACACCCCACTTGCCGATCGTGCGGCGGCGCGGGTTGCGCCAGATCTGCCGGGCCTGGACGGGCCCGCACTGCGGGCAGATCGCCTCCGGCCGGACTTCCAGGTCCGGCAGCGGGATCCCCTCGCGGGTGAAGACGCACATACAGCCGGTCGCGCAGCTGCGGCGCGAGCGGGTTGTCGACCCCGCCGAGGTGGGCGGAGACGCGCACACGATCTGGTGGTTGTAGCCCAGGATCTTCATCCCGGACAGCCACCAGTCGAACAGCTCCCAGTCGGTCGCGAACTCAAGGACGTTCTCGCACAGGACGGCGTCGTAGCGGTGCACGTCGACGGCCGCGATGATGTCCAGCGCGGTGGCCCGGGTGCGCTCGAACGTCTCGGGCTTGGCAGCGCCTTCGACCTCGATCTCGGTCTGCCCGCGGGTGCGCTTGCGTCCGCCGGCGGGGGAGATCTCGGTGCAGATCGGGGAGCCCCACAGGATGCGGGTGCGCGGCAGACGGCGCTTCTCGTAGGTGTTGAGGTCCTCGCAGATCTGCTCGGCCATCGGGTGGTTGGCCATGTGGGTGCGGATGGCGACAGGGTCGTGGTTGGCGGCCAGCCTGAGGATGTACCCGGCCTCGACCAGGCCGGTGGCGCTGCCCCCGGCGCCGCAGAACAGGTCGGTGAAGTCCAGGTCGCTCCTGGTGAGGCGCGGCACGTAGAAGGCCACAGGTCTCTCCCGCATTGGTGGGTTGGTTACGGCCCCCGGATTGCCGTCCGACTGCCGTTGCTACGATTGTAATTCTACTCTTATTTTCCCTGTGGTCAAGCCCCTCCTCCTGTCGGATCGGGGGCTTGACCTGGGCATCCCGCTCCTACAGTCCGCAGCTTCCGCAGTCACCGAACCCCAACAGCCCCAGCTGCTGCGGCGCGTCCGGATCGACGTCCAGGGTGCGGCGGGGCGGCTCGGCGAGCGCGGCCCGCACGGCGGCCGCCATGGCGTCGAACTCCGGCCCGTCGTCGGCCAGCACGATCCCCGGCGCCGGTCCGCCCCGGCGCTGCGCCAGCTGGAGCAGCTCGGCGATCGACAGGTCCTGGCGGAAGCGGTGCCCACGGACCTGCTCGACCTGGGCGTACAGCGCGGTGAGCCGCGGCCTCCGGCGTACGGCCAGAATCAAGTCCGACCGGTTCGCCATGATGCAAATCGAGCAACTGCACCTGGTGGAGCCGTTCAAGTCGCCTGCTCCGGGTACGGAGTCGTACGCCCAGTGGTGGGCGATGTCGGAGGCGTCGCAGAACTCCCGCACCGCCGACGTCGTCCAGTCCCGGATCGGCAGCCACTCGTCCACGTGCCGGTCGCGGTTGCAGGGCGGCGAGTTCCCCCGTGCTGGGGTACCGGCAGCCGTCGAAATCCACCGAGGGCCACTCCAACGGGCCAAGCGACGCGTGGAAGGACCAGATCCGGTCCAGCACGCCGGCGGCGCGGGCAGCCTCGACGGTCACCGCGAGGGTGACGTGGGAGTCCTTGCCGCCGGAATCGCTGATCGCGATGACGTCGTAGTCGGATAGGTCCGGGGCGGCGGCCCGGGTGATGGTCCCTTCGGGAACGGGGCGCGGGGCGTCGAACAGGGCGTCCATGGGGGTCCTTTGTGGTGGGTCGGGGCGGGAGTCGGCCCGGCCGGGCGTTGCCGCGCCCGGCCGGACGGTTTGGTCAGTACAGGTCCGGGGGCAGTTCGGCGAGCGTGATGTCGCGGGCGTAGCGGACGAGCACGACGTCCAGGACGGCCAGGGTCGACAGGTCGAAGTGCCAGTAGGGCGCGCTGCCACGGTCGTACTGATCGGCGATCCACTGGCGGTAATGGCGTACGTCGTCGCCGGTGCGCAGCACGGCCGGGCCCGCGTTGTCGAAGCGGAAGTGCCGCACCGCCTGGTGGGCGCCTTCGGGCAGGTCCGGGGGCAGGGTGGGCTCGCCGTCGCCGGGCAGGTCGTCCATGGCGATCGGGGTCCGGGTCTCGGTGGTGGTGTGCTCGGTGATGCGCACGCCGGTCAGCCAGTCGCGTTCGGCGGCGAATGCGTGCCGCTGCCGGACGGCGCTGGTGGAGTCCAGGTGGGTGCTGGTGGTCTCGCCGCCGCCGCAACGGTGCCGGTAGGAGACGGTCCACCGCGTGCGGAGCTGCGGATAGGTCTGCATCATGAGGTGCCTCCGTGGTGGTGGGTTGGGTGTCGCTTCGGGTTGCCGCCCTAACAACACTAGTAATTCTACTCTCTTTGTGCGCGGTGTCAACCGCGTTCCGAGGTGAGGAAAGGTGGCGGTCACCAGCGGTTTCCGGGGCCGCACCTGATGGAGTGCGGCCCCGGAGATCGGTTCAGCGCAGCGCGATCTCGGGGCTGCTCGGCGAGACCCTCAGGGCAGAGCTGGGCAAGCCAAGGGCAGTCAGCGTGCTCAAGTTTCCAGCGCGGTTGGCAACAACCGTGGCAGCTGTGTCATGTCAGCGTCTTGTGCACGAGCCCGTCGCAGTGGAAGCGGCCAGCGCCGGTTGTCGGGTCCAGGGTGACATTCGAGGGAGTTCCCTGGACCCCACAACCGGCGCTGATCGCCCCTCGATCGACTGCTCGCGGGACAGCATCGTTTACGCAGGACCAACTACGGCCGCGCCGAACCTGGCGCGGCCGCGAGTGACCCGCACCGGGCCCGCGAGAGAGAGGCTGCATCCTCCGCGTATCGGCTTCAGAGACCGTGGAGTTGGGCGCCGGGCCCGCTACGGTGGGCGGGTGAACGACGAAGTGCCGCCGCCTGCTGCTGGCGAGGAGCTGCTGCCAGAGGTCGACGACGCGCTGTCCGTGTCCCTGGCGGCTTCCGCGGGATCAGCTGCCTCCTGCCCGGCCCTGAGGGACAGTCGTGGGTCTTCTCCAGCACCGGCCCGCACACCGCCGAAGGGTACGGCGGGCACACCCTCACCCGGCTCGGGGACGCCCTCCACGACAGCACCTCCTACGAGGTCAACGTCGCCGGCCAGGTCCACCAGGCCGCTCACCCCCACCGGCACCCCCTACCTCGCCGGCGACGGTGCCAGCGTCACCACCGACCTCGACCACAACCTGCGGTGCCCTCGCCATCGGCGACCACACCCTGCTGCTCGCCGGCCCGACAGGCAGGCCCCGGACGCCCGATCGGCTCCAAGAACAAGCGAAGGGCCCCACATCACCCCGTCGGTAAGCAGCTCAAAACGGACACGGCGGAAGCCACCGGGGAGAGGCAGGCAGCACCCGCGCCGTCAGGGCGACGTCCTGCGCCGCTGAGAAGAACAGCAGCACCGACGGCCGTGCGAGCGGCCCCACACGGCCGACCGGCTGGGGGTGTGTGCCGTGGAGCCGGGCCAGCGCATGCCACATGTCGCCCGGCCTATCCTGCATGGCCTTCCTCACGAGCTGGTGCATGTCCGGGTATTGCGAGAGGAAGTAGTGAGCGCGCTGGTCCGGCACCGGAAACGGCAACTGCTGGGTGGCCACCCGCGCAGTGTCGCAGCCCGCAGCCGCGTCGGCAGCAGCTTTTCATCGGCGTCGCCCTGCGTGCACGGGCGGAGAATCACGGTAGAGGTGGAGCTCACTGGCCAGACTGCGAAACGCCCTGCACGATCTGGCCCAAAGCGTTCAGGATTCCCTGACCGAACCCTGTCGGGGCAATCAGCACCCCCAACACCAGCACAATGACCACGGTCAGCTTCTCGTCGAACCGGCTCCTGGCCTCTGTACGACGCCGCAGCCGCACAACGACGATGACAACAAGCAGTACCGCCACGTTGATCGTCAGCACCCGGCCAGTCCTCCCGTCAGGCAAAAGCCGCCCACCGCCCTCTTATGTAGCCCGAACTACACACCGGCGTCACTCAGTTACGCGTTGTTGGCGGCAAAGTGCTTCCTCTGGCTGGATTTCACAAGAGCAGCGCGGGGCCGCCTGCTGCTGTCCGAACTCGGTCCACAAGCCCGCGCCATGAGGCTCAACCGGTGAGCCACCGTGACCGGCATGGCCGCCGTACATCAGGAGCCGTCATGCCCATGGCCACGCCCTTCTCTCCGCTCACCTCCTCCTCATCCCGCTCCCGCCCGGCGAGGTGCTGCTGGCCTTCGACTACCTGCTGGCGACCGAGGCGGCGGCCAGGTTCGCCCGTGAGGACCAGGAGCTAAGGGGCCAGGGCAGGTGCCGCCCTGCTGCCCGCCCGGTACGCCACCGGCCTGGCCCGCAGCGCCGGCCGACGTTCCCGCCGCCGTGGCTGGCCTTCATCAACCAGCGGCGGACACGTCGGTGCTGTCGAGTTGGTTGCGGGCTTCCTTGACGGCGCGCTCCCACTTCCAGGTCGGCTCGTTGGGAACAGAGGGGCCAAGTGCAGGGCGGAGACAACAGTGCGGGACGCCATCATCGGCGTGCCGTGGCGCCTGCTCCGCGATGTCGCGGCCCCAGGCCATCCAGCAGCCGAGGTCTTCGTAGTAGTGGATCGCTGACTGTTCCGTGGTCGCTTCGTCGGCCGTCATGTCACGTCCTTTCGGACACGGTGGCTACGGGGTCGGGGCGGTAGGTGGTGGGCAGGTCGCGGTGGGCGCGCATGGGGCCCATGGCCAGGATGAGCCAGCACGGCGCGAGCAGGCCGGTCATGACCCACAGGGCGGAGCGGGGGCCGATGAGGTCGCCGAGGTAGCCGCCGAGCAGGGAGCCGATCGGGATGGTGCTGTGGTTGATGACCATGGTGGTGGCCACGACGCGCCCCATCAGGTGGGGGCGGCAGTAGCTCTGCCGGAAGCTGCCGAGGACGATGTTGCACGCGACGATGCCGATGCCGAGGACGAAGGAGCCCAGGGCGAAGAACAGCAGGCCCGCGCCGTGGGTGGTCAGCGGCATGAGGAGGGCGAAGGGGCAGGTGAGGGCCTGGGTGACGAGCATGCCGCGGGCGGTTCCGAAGCGGCGTCCGACCGGTCCTGCGAGGAACGAGGCGAGGACGCCGCCGAGGCTGCCGGCCATGAGCAGGACGCCGATGGTGGCCGGGTTGAGGCCGACGGTGCGTACCAGGAAAACCATCTGGACGGCCTGATAGCCGGTCAGGCCGAGGTTGACGACGGCCCCGTAGGTCACGATCGGCCGCAGATACTCGTCGTGGACGACGAACCGCAGCCCCTCGGCTATCTGGTCGCGGAGCTTGCTGTCCTTCTCCGCGGAGGTCGGGGCCGGTTCACGGCTGCGGATCGAGATGAGGCACACGGTGGAGACGACGAAGGTGGCCGCGTCGGCGAGGAGTCCGCCGACCGCGCCGAAGGCCTGCGCGATCAGGCCGGCCGCGCCCGGGCCGACCACCTGGGTGGCGGCCTCGCTGCCCTGGAGTTTCGCGTTGCCCTCCAGCAGATCCTCGTTGGGGAGGATAACCGGGACGTAGGAGTGGTAGGCGGTGTTGAAGAACATCACCGACACCCCGCACGCCAGGGCCACGACGATGAGCTGTGCCAGGGTCGGGACGTGGAGCCATACCGCGACGGGGACGCTCACGTACATGGCTGCGGACACCAGGTTGCACGCGATCATGAGCGGGCGTCTGCGCATGCGGTCCACCCAGGCGCCCACCGGCAGGCCGATGACCAGCCAGGGCAGCCAGACCGCTGCGGCGATCATCCCGACGGCGAAGGCGTCGGCGTGCAGGGTGACCACGGCGACGAGGGGTAAGGCCACCGTGGTGATGCTGTTGCCGAGTCCGCTGACGGTCTCGCCCGTCCACAGCAGTCGGAAGTCGCGCTGCCAGAGCACTCCCCAGCGCCGCTGCTGCGTGACCGTGTCGTCATTCGTCGTGTCCATGTACAGGATTCTCTGGTAACCGCTGTTGCCGGCGGGGCGCTGCTGGGTCTGGCCGGCCTTTCCGGGCTCCGAGCTGAAGCCTCCGGACTCACCCTCAGCCCGACCAGCGCACGCACCGACCTGCTCCTCGCCCGCCAGGAGATCTCCCGACTCCGCGACGAAGTCCGCGACCTACGTGAAGGCATGCGCCTTCAACTCGGGCGACAGGTCGACCAGCTGGACGGCCGCGACCTTCAGAAACGAGTCACTGAACTGACCAGCGAGAACCACCGTCTCGCCACCGATGCCCGGACAGCAGAGACAGAGAACCGCCACCTCAAAGAACGCGTCCAGGCCCTCGAAGAAGACCTCACGGCCGCTCGCACGAGCCTGCGGCGCATGATCCGTGACGAGAACCGCCCACTACCGCCCCCCTAGCTAGCTAGGCCCTGTCGTCAAATGCGGCATGGCGGCGGGCGTGCCTGGCGCCGGTTCGACGGCTGGCCCTAGGTCCGGTCCTAAGCCTTCAGCCTGTTACGCCGCCGTGGCGCCTCGCGTACCGTCCTCGCCATGGATACGACGGGCATTCTCGACGAGGCGCTCCAGCGACTGCACAGTTCAGGGCCGGAGCGGCTTGGGCGGCTCACCAATCATGCGCCAATGGCCGTTGAGGCCCTGGCCGCGCATGGTCAGGCTGGCTCGGTGCACCGGCGGCTCGACCTGTATACACGCAAGCTTGAGGAGTTCCCCTCCGGTGTGGAGCCGGTCACGGCCGTCAACTGGCGCTTAGCGCTTGGCGATTCGCGCCGCGCTGCCGACTGGATTGGCTACTTTGGCCGCGAGATCGCCGAGCGCCCCTGGCGCGACGTGCTTACCGAGTGGTGGCCCCGTCTCCTGCCCGGCATGTACGGCGGCTCGACGCACCCGGTGATCCGGGTGGGCCACGCCGTGCGCACTCTTCTGGTCGGCGAGGGCACCGAGCCGCGTCTGGTCGAGCTCGCCCACGGCCTCGGTTACTGGGCCGCCCGCTACCACCCGGTCGCGGACCTCGCCCCGCTGCCTGGCGCCGATAGTGCAGCCGCCGCCCTCGACGCGGTGGCGCCGATCGCCGAGCGGGACGGCGGCTTCGCCGCCCGGCTCTGCCGCGTCACGGGCCTGCCGGTGTGGGCGGCCGCGATCACGGACCCGAACGAGGCGCACCACTGCCTCACCGAACTGGTGCGGGCTGCCACCCATCGGTACGCCACTCACGGCCACGGCGAGGAGACGATGCTGGTCCACGCGGCCACGGCCCCCAACGCCGTGTTGCGCACCCTGCCCGCGCTCCCGCATTCCCTGTGGGTGCCGAGCCTGCGGGCCGCCTGGACGGCATCTGCGGCGGTGACCGCGATGTACGCACCCCACGCCCCGGTCGCGTACACCTCACCGGGCACCTTCACCCCCGCAGAGGTCTTCGAACGGGCCCTGGCGCACGGCGACGAACACGTCATCAAGCTGACCGACACGGCCCTCGACATCGGCGACGAACGGGCACTGGCGGCGGCTCTGCGCTCCATCGAGCTGAGCGAACCGCTGGTCTAGCCACGTCCGCCAAGCCGACCGATGACAGTCGTCCTGCTCAAGCGACACCGGCCCCCACTGCATGCCTAACGGCGCCCTGCTGGGGAGCAAGAAGGGAGAAGGCGGGCAACGGCGGGGCCCTCCCTGTCAGTCTTTGGTGAGACACCCGGTGTGCCGGGTTATCCTTCCTGGGCGAGACAGGAGTCCACCACCGCATGACCAGCACGAACGGGCCGATAGCCGAGTCCGACGATCCGGCACCGCGACCGGTCCGCCGCCGTTTTTCCGCCGAGTACAAGCTGCGGATCGTCGCGGAGTACGACGCCGCCCCAACCGGGGAGAAGGGCGCGATCCTGCGCCGGGAACGGCTGTACCACTCCCACATCATCGAGTGGCGGGCTGCACGGGACGCCGGTGCGATGGCCACCTTGATCGACCAGCGCACCAGCCCGGCACGGCCGAAAAAAGCTGCGGAACAGGCAGAGTTGGAGCGCTTGCGGAAGAAAGTCGCCCGGCTGGAGAAGGAGGGCGCGCAGAAGGACGCCGCCCTGGAACTGCTGGGAAAAGCACACGCGCTCTTGGAACTGCTCTCCGAGAGCGCGGACTGACGTGCGAGGTTGAGCAGGTCGTCGACGAGCTGTTCCCGTGCTTGGAACGGGAGTTGAGCACGACGGCCGCCTGCCGGCTCACCGGCCGCTCACGGGCGACGCACTACCGCCGGCTCAACCCGCCCGCGCCGAAGGAGCGGGCTCCCCGACCCGCCCCGGCCTCGGCGCTGTCATCCGCCGAACGCGCGCGGGTGCTGGCCCTGCTCAACCGGCCCGAGTACGCCGACCTGCCGCCCGCGCAGGTCTGGGCCCGTGAGCTGGACGAGGGCCGCTACTGGTGCTCCGAGCGCACGATGTACCGGATCCTGTCCGCCGCCGGGCAGAACGGCGAGCGGCGCCGCCAGGCCACCCATCCCGCCAAGATCGTGCCGCAACTGGTGGCCACCGCCCCTTGCCAGGTGCTGACCTGGGACATCACCAAGCTCAGGGGACCGCATAAGGGCGAGTGGTACCACCTCTACGTGATCATCGACATCTACAGCCGCTACATCTGCGGCTGGACCGTCGAGCGTGCCGAATCGGCCGACCGCGCTGAGGAGTTGATCCGCGAGACCATCGAGCGCAACGGCATCGTCCCCGAGACCGTGCACGCCGACCGCGGCACCTCGATGACGTCCAAAAAGGTCTCGCAGCTGCTGATCGACCTCGGGGTCACCAGGTCGCACTCGCGGCCGAAGGTCAGCAACGACAACCCCTACAGCGAAGCGAACTTCAAGACGATCAAGTACTGCGGCGACTACCCCGAGTTCTTCAACTCCCTTACCGGGGCGCGGGACTGGTGCGAGGGATTCATCTCGTACTACAACCACGAACATCGTCACAGCGGCATCGGCCTGCACACTCCCGCGTCCGTACACTTCGCCACCGCCGACCTTGTCCGCGAAC
>NZ_RJVR01000279.1 GCF_003999195.1 Streptomyces soli | reverse complement strand
GCGCTCGGCGACGGCGTGAAGAAGGTCTACGAGGGCGAGCTCGGCCCGATGAAGAAGCTCCGCCGCGTGCCCGGCGTCATCGCCGAGCAGGAGGCCGCCGAGGCCGCTGCCGCCGAGAGCGTCTCGGCCTGACCGACATGAGCGAAACTCTGGCACTCGTAGAGAGCCCCGTTCAGCTTCTCAACGTGCTGGAGTGGGCGCATGTCAATCCTCCGGCGTCACCGTCGGCGGCGCGTCCCGGAGTGGCCTCGGCCGCTCCGGGACGCGGCCCGCTGACGGTCGTCGTACTGTCCCCGAAGGACGTGATGAGCCGGGGGCAGCTCCGGCGCATGACTGAACTCGCCATGGACGAGGGCCACAACGTGCACTGGTGCGAGCCGCGTTCCTCGCGGACCGCGCTGGCGAAGATCGCGACGGAGCTGACGCCCGAGCTGCGCAGAGCCCGGCGGATCGTCCTCGGTGACCCCTTCTCACGGCTCGTGCAGGTGCTGCTGCCGCTGAGCCGCGCCCGCGAGATCACGGTCGTGGACGACGGCACCGCCACCATGGAGTTCACCGAACTGCTCACGCGCGGCGCGCGGTTGGTGCGCTGGCACCGCAGCGGACGGCGCCGCTCACCCGCCGACACCGCCTTCGGGGCCTTCGCCTTCGCCGCCCGGCGCCGGCTCACGCCGGGTCACGGCCGCGAGGTCGAGCTGTTCAGCTCCATGCCCGCCACCCCGCCGCCCGGCATGGCGCTGCGCGCCAACCGCTTCGGCTGGACCAGGGCCCGGTTCGGGCCGCCGCTCATCACGGCCAGCACCGACATCGTCGGTACGTCGCTCGTCGAGACCGGCGTCGTGGACCCCGAGCGATACCTCACGGCTGTCGGAGCACTCGCCCACACCCACGGGGCCACCCGCTACTTCGCCCACCGCCGCGAGAGCCCCGACAAGCTGCGCGCCCTGGCCGCCGCCACCGGCCTGGAGATCGTCCGCCCCGACCTGCCCCTCGAACTCGTCGCCCGGCGCGGCCCCATAGGGCATACGGTCCTGAGCTTCCCGTCGACCGTCCTGCACACCCTCCCGCTGGCCCTCCAGGGCACCGGCGTCCGCATCATCCCCTGCGACGTCGACCCCGCCTGGCTCACGGAGAACGCCTCACCGCGCGCCCAGGGCTTCCTCGCGTCGATCACGGACACGGCCAAGGCCTGACACAACATCAGCCCCACCCACTCGCGCCATTCGGCCCTGCGTAAGCTGCCGGTCACCCACCGCTCACTCTCCCCCGATTGGCTGGCCACATGGCCCAACGTGTCGCCGTCCTGTCCGACAGCACACTCGACGGCGACTCCCGCGCCCACCGGGTGGCCGCCGCTGCCGCCGGAGCCGGATACGACGTCACCCTCATCGGCCGTGCCGTCCCGGATCCCGGGCCCGCGCCGCCCGGGGTACGGGTCTTACGGGCGTCCGTCGCCGAGACCCTGCACCGGCACCGGCTGCGCCGCCCCCGTCCGGGCGTGCGCCGGCCGCTGGCCTACCGGGGCGCGGACGCGTATGAGTACCGCAACGCCCGCCTCACCGCGCAGGCGGCCCTCATCGCGACCCGCAGCGCCGAGCTGGACGTCGTCCACCGCGCGCTGCCGCTGAAGGCCGCCGCCCGCATCGGCCACGCCGGCGCCCACCTCGTGCAGGCCGTCCGCCGGGCCTGGACGGCGGTGCGCTCGGCGCAGTACCGGGCCGCCGTACGCAGCCGGACCACACCGGGCGGGCCGCTGGACAAGGCCGTGGTCACCCTCACCCGAGGCCTGCGCGGCACCGCGGCCTGGCGGCGGCTCGACCCGCTGCTGCTGGACCTGGAGATCGCGTACGGCCCGGTGCTGGACGAACTGCGCCCGCACCTCATCCACGCCCTCGGCCACCGCACCCTCGGTACCGCCGTCCGGGCCGCCTACCGCGCGGAGGGCGCCGGGCACCGTATCGAGGTGGTCTGGGACGCCTTCGCCCGGCGCGCCGCCTCCCACCGCGGCACCGCTGCCCGTGACGCCCACGAACGGGCCTACGCACCGCTGGCCGACGGCGTCGTGACCGTCGCTGACTCCTACGCCGACCAGCTCCGCAAGCGCCACGCCCTCTCCGCCACCCCGACCGTCGTCCTCAACGCCCCGCCCTACGATCCGCGCCCCGCACCCTCACCCGGCGTACGCGAGGCCTGCCGGCTCGCCCCGGACATCCCGCTCCTCGTCCACAGCGGCGCCGTCGCGCCCTCACGCGGGCTGCTCACCGTCATCGAGGCGCTCCCCAAGCTGTACGACCTGCACGCCGCCTTCGTCGTCCCCGACCCGGCCGACCCGCACCTGCTGGCCCTCACCGCCCGCGCCGCCGAGCTGGGCGTCACCGGCCGCCTGCACGTCCTGCCCTATGTGCAGCCCGCCGACATCCCGGCCTTCCTCTCCTCCGCCGACATCGGCGTCCTCCCCGTCCACCACCTCCCCCACCGCCAGCTCGCGCTCCCGACCCGCTACTTCGAGTACGCCCACGCCCGCCTGCCCGTCGTCGTCGCCGACGTCCGCGCCATGTCCGCCGCCACCCTCGAACTCGGCAACGGCGAGGTCTTCCGCTCCCGCTCCACCCCCGACTTCGTCCGGGCCGTCGGTGCCGTCCTCACCAATCCGCGCCGCTACCGGAAGGCGTATGACCGCACGGACACGCTCCGCGTCTGGTCCTGGCAGACCCAGTCGGCCCCGCTCCTCGACCTCTACGGGAGGCTGCTGGGGCCGGGCCGCGAGGGGTGACTCCTATTCCGGGGTGGCCGGACCCGGGCGATCAGACCGCTACAACGTCCATGGCGCTGTCCAGGCCTTCGAAGTCGTCAGCGTGCAGCCCCGCGTGTCTCCGCGTGCTACAGCTGCTGCCACCGACCGCGACGCGTCGCGGTCGACCGAGGCTTGAGTCACCATGGACGGGCAAGGAGCAAACTGGAGTGATACCCCCGGGCGGATCCGGATAAGCGCCGAACGGGGGACCAGTTCTTCTCCTCGGAGAATGATTTTACGGCGATGTAGCGATCAGGAGCCCAGATGCGGTCTAGCCTGTCGGAGGTGAACGACTCACCATCCGAACCTTCCGAAGCGTCCGAGTCCGAGCCGTACAGCGTGCTGTCCGGCGCGCTGTCGGAGCCGATGCGTGCCGAACTGATCGCCTTCCGGCGGGACTTGCACATGCATCCCGAGCTGGGCAGGCAGGAGTTCCGTACGACGGCCGCGGTCAAGGACCGGCTGGAGCGGGCGGGCCTCAAGCCGTGGGTTCTGCCCGGCGGCACGGGCGTGGTCTGCGACATCGGCGCGACCGACCCCGACCGGCCCCGGCTCGCGCTGCGGGCGGATCTGGACGGGCTGCCGATCCCGGACACCAAGCGGGTGGACTACCGCTCCACGATCCCGGGCCGCGCGCACGCCTGCGGCCACGACGTGCACACCACGGTGGTGCTGGGCGCAGGCCTGGTGCTGGCCGAGCTGGAGCGCGCGGGGCGGTTGCCCCGGCCCGTACGGCTGATCTTCCAGCCGGCCGAGGAGGTCATGCCGGGCGGCGCGCTGGACGCGATCAAGGCCAATGTGCTGGACGGCGTCGGCCGGATCCTGGCCGTGCACTGCGACCCGAAGGTGGAGGTCGGCCGGATCGGGCTGCGGCAGGGGCCGATCACCTCGGCCTGTGACCGCCTCGAGCTGTCGCTGGACGGCTCCGGTGGTCACACGGCCCGCCCGCACCTGACCACCGACCTGGTGATGGCGGCCGCGAAGATGGCCGCCGAGCTGCCCGCCGTCCTGGCCCGCCGGGTGGACCCGCGCTCGGGGCTGAGCGTGGTGTGGGGCCGTATCCAGGCAGGCCACGCCTGCAATGTGATCCCGCAGCACGCCGAGCTGGAGGGCACGGTCCGCTGCCTGGACCTGGGCGCCTGGCGCGACGCCCCGGATCTCGTACACGAGGTGATCGACCAGGTCGCCGGGATGTATCGGGCGAAGTGGGAGCTGACGTACCACCGGGGTGTGCCGCCGGTGGTGAACGAGGCGGACTCCACGGAGCTGCTGCGGGACGCGATGACCGCCCGCTATGGCGCGCACGCCGTCGAGGACACCGAGCAGAGCCTCGGCGGCGAGGACTTCTCCTGGTACCTGGAGCAGGTGCCGGGGGCGCTGGCCCGGCTCGGCGTACGCCCGTTGGGGGACACCGCCAAGCACGACCTCCACCAAGGTGATTTCGATGTGGACGAGGGTGCGATCAAAGTCGGGGTGGAACTCTTCACTTCGGCTGCACTGCTGGTCTGACGTTGGGTGACCGCCCTGCCACGGGCGGTTCACCTGGCCGAAATGCGTCGATCCGATAACGGGTGGCCAACCCCCCTTTACCTGACATCTACGCGCGTTAAGCTCCCGGTTAAGCCAGCGCCGGACGGGGCGCTTCGAGTTGAAGGGGTACCCTCTTGCGCCGGGTAACCAAGATCACCGCCGCGGGCATCGCCTCCGCGGTGCTCGCGCTCAGTGCCACCGCCTGTGGTAGCAGCTCCCAGTCCGACGCCTCTTCCAGTGGAAGCAGCAGCGGCGGCCTGAAGGTCGGCATCGCGTACGACGTCGGTGGCCGTGGCGACCACTCGTTCAACGACTCCGCCGCCGCCGGCATCGACAAGGCCAAGAAGGGCCTCGGCGTCACCCAGGTCAAGGAGCTCACGGCCAAGACCGCCGACACCGACGCGGACCGCGAGACGCGGCTCGAGCAGCTGGCCGACGCGGGCTACAACCCCGTCATCGGTGTCGGTTACTCCTACGCGACCGCGATGACGGCGGCCGCCAAGAAGTACCCCAATGTCACCTTCGGCATCGTCGACTCGGTCGTCCCGGGCAAGAACGTGGACAGCATTCAGTTCACCGAGGAGCAGAGCTCCTACCTGGCGGGCGTCGCGGCCGCGCTGAAGACCAAGACCAACAAGATCGGCTTCATCGGCGGCGTCGACATCCCGCTGATCAAGAAGTTCCAGGCGGGCTTCGACCAGGGCGTCACGGACACCAACCCCAAGGCCAAGGTCACCGCGCAGTACCTGAGCCACGGTTCGGACCTCTCCGGCTTCGCCGACCCCGCCAAGGGCAAGGAAGCCGCCCAGGGCATGCTCGACAGCGGCAACGACGTCATCTACTCGGCGGCCGGCTCCTCCGGTAACGGCGCGATCGAGGCCGTGGCCGGCAAGACGGGCACCTGGGCGATCGGTGTCGACTCCGACCAGTACCAGGACGCCTCGCTGGCCAAGTACAAGAACTCGATCCTGACCTCGGCGCTGAAGAACGTCGACGTCTCGGTCTACGACCTGATCAGCTCCGTCAAGGGCGGCACCCCGCTGACCGGCACCCAGACCTACAGCCTGGCCAAGGGCGGCGTCGGCCTCTCCTACAGCGGCGGCTTCATCGACGACATCAAGACCCAGCTCGACGCCGCCACGAAGAAGATCGTCAACGGCGACATCAAGGTGAAGACCACCGTCTCCTGACACCGGCCCCCGCGGTCACTGTCCGGACAGCTCGAAAGCGAGGCTCGGTGGGGCGAGAGCGCAGGCTCTCCCCTCCCGGGCCTCGCCCATGTGTCCGTCCCGGCGCCGGATAGTGTTTCCGGGTGCGCTCCTGGACGTTAATTTCCGATCCGGCCACGCCTAGCTATGGATCTGACAACGCTACGCGCGTAGAGTTCGGTCCTCGCGATACGTTCGCCACCACCGCCCCCCAATGCCCCCCGCTCTTTTCCCGCGAGGAGAGTGCGCCATCAAAGCGTCCAGTCCGAATGCCGTAGAGCTCCACGGCATTACCAAACGATTCCCCGGCGTCGTGGCCAACCACGACATCGACATCATCGTGCGCCGCGGCACCGTCCACGCCCTCGTGGGCGAGAACGGCGCCGGGAAGTCGACGCTGATGAAAATCCTCTACGGCATGCAGAAGCCGGACGAGGGCACCATCATCGTCGACGGCGAGAAGGTCACCTTCCACGACCCCGGTGACGCCATCGCCCGCGGCATCGGCATGGTGCACCAGCACTTCATGCTCGCCGACAATCTCACCGTCCTCGAGAACGTCGTGCTCGGCAGCGAGAAGCTGTACGGGATCGGCGGCAAGGCCCGCGCCAAGATCAAGGAGATCTCCGACGCGTACGGCCTCGGGGTGCGCCCCGACGTTCTCGTCGAGGATCTCGGTGTGGCAGACCGTCAGCGCGTGGAGATCCTCAAGGTTCTCTACCGAGGCGCCCGCACCTTGATCCTCGACGAGCCGACCGCGGTCCTGGTCCCGCAGGAGGTCGACGCGCTCTTCGACAACCTCCGCGAGCTCAAGGCCGAGGGCCTGACCGTCATCTTCATCTCGCACAAGCTGGGCGAGGTGCTGTCGGTCGCCGACGAGATCACCGTCATCCGGCGCGGCACCACGGTCGGTTCCGCCGACCCGAAGCACACCACGCCCAAGCAGCTCGCCGAGCTGATGGTCGGCAGTGAGCTGCCCTCGCCGGAGACCCGCGAGTCGACGGTCACCGATGTGCCGATGCTGGGCATCGAGGGGCTGCACCTCTCCGAGATCGACCTGGAGGGCATCGAGCGCATCGTCCTGGACCAGATCACCTTCACCATCCACAAGGGCGAGGTCCTGGGCATCGCCGGAGTCGAGGGCAACGGCCAGGCGGAACTGGTCGAGGCCATCATGGGCATGCTCGACCCCGACGCAGGCCGCATCGTCCTCGGCGACGACGACATCACCCACGCCCCGACGCGCAAGCGCCGCGAGGACGGCATCGGCTACATCCCCGAGGACCGCCACCGCCACGGCCTGTTGCTCGAGGCCCCGCTGTGGGAGAACCGCATCCTCGGCCATGTCACCGAACGACCCAACAGCAAGGGCGCCCTCCTCGACCCGTCCGCCGCCCGCCGCGACACCGAGCGGATCGTGCGTGAGTACGACGTCCGCACCCCCGGTATCGAGGTCACCGCGGCCTCGCTGTCCGGTGGCAACCAGCAGAAGCTGATCGTCGGCCGCGAGATGAGCCACCTGCCCAAGCTGCTGATCGCCGCGCACCCCACCCGGGGCGTGGACGTCGGCGCCCAGGCACAGATCTGGGACCAGATCCGCGAGGCCCGCCGCGAGGGCCTCGCCGTACTGCTGATCTCCGCCGACCTGGACGAGCTGATCGGCCTGTCCGACACCCTGCGCGTCATGTACCGCGGCCGCCTGGTCGCCGACGCCAACCCCGCCACCATCACCCCCGAGGAGCTCGGCTCCGCGATGACCGGCGCCGCCTCCGGTCATCTGGAGCACGGCGATGACACTGGGGGAGAGGACCGATGAAGAAAATCGACAAGGAGCGGCTGCTCCTCGCCATCGCCGCCCCCGTACTCGCGATCGTCGTCTCGTTCGTGGTGACCGCCCTGGTGCTGGTCGCCACCGGTAAGCAGCCGTTCGACGCGTTCAACATCATGTTCCAGTACGGCATCAAGAGCGACAGCCAGGTCTACATCCTCGACAAGGCGACGACGTACTACATCGCAGGCCTCGCGGTCGCCATCGGCTTCCGTATGAACCTGTTCAACATCGGCGTCGACGGCCAGTACCGGATGGGCGCCTTCTTCGCGGCGGCCGTCGGCGGTGCCGTCACGCTGCCGAGCTTTCTGCAGATCCCGCTGATCATCCTGGTCGCCATGCTGGTCGGCGGCATGTGGGCGGGCATCGCGGGTGTGCTGAAGACGACCCGTGGCGTCAGCGAGGTGATCGCCACCATCATGCTGAACGCGATCGCCACCTCGGTCATCGGCTATCTGCTCCAGCCCGGCCGGCTCGGCCACCTGGACGCCGCCCAGACCCAGGTCTCCACTGAGCCGCTGCCCGCCTCGGGCCACCTCTTCAACTTCAACATGGGCGAGCTGAACGGCGACGTCTACGGCTTCATCGTCATCGCCGTCCTGCTCGGCGTCGCCTACTGGTTCGTGCTCAACCGCACTCGCTTCGGCTTCGACCTGCGGGCCGTCGGCCAGTCCGAGTCGGCCGCCGAGGCGAGCGGTGTCAGCGTCAAGCGCATGGTGATCACCAGCATGCTGATCTCGGGCGCCATGGCAGGTCTGATCGGTATGCCGACGCTGCTCAACGACGCGCACCAGTTCGGCACCGAGTTCCCCGCCGGTGTCGGCTTCGTCGGTATCTCCGTGGCGCTGCTCGGCCGTAACAACCCGGTCGGTGTCGCGCTGGCGGCGCTGCTGTGGGCGTTCCTGGAGCGGACCTCGACCCAGCTGGAGTTCGAGAACTACGACAAGGAGATCGTCGGCGTCATGCAGGGCGTCATCGTCCTGAGCGTCGTCATCGCCTACGAGGTGGTCCGCCGGTACGGGATCAAGCGCCAGCAGCAGAAGGTCGGCGAGGAGCTCGCCGCCCAGGCCAAGAACAAGCAGGAGGTGACGGCGTGACTGCCACGATGACCAAGACCCCGCCGCCTGCGGCGCCCATAGCGGCCAAGGCCGGCAAGCGCAGGCTCTCCCTTCCGGTGATCCTGCTGATCATCGCGGCCGCGCTCGCGCTCGTATCGGTCGTACGGATCATCACCGGCCAGGGCCAGCTCACCGCCGAAGGCCAGATCAGTGCCGCACTCGGCCTCGCCGTGCCGATCGGCCTGGCGGGCCTGGCCGGCCTGTGGTCGGAGCGGTCCGGTGTGGTCAACATCGGCCTCGAGGGCATGATGATCCTCGGCACCTTCTTCGGTGCCTGGGCCGGTTGGCAGAGCAGCCCCTGGATCGGTGTCCTCACCGGAATCCTCGGCGGCATGCTCGGCGGCCTGGTCCACGCCATCGCCACCGTCACCTTCGGCGTCGACCACATCGTCTCCGGTGTGGCGATCAACATCCTGGCGCTCGGTGCCACCCAGTACTTCGCCAAGCTGTGGTTCAACACCGGCGAGGCC
The DNA here is from genome assembly GCF_003999195.1 of Streptomyces soli. Classification (GTDB taxonomy): domain Bacteria; phylum Actinomycetota; class Actinomycetes; order Streptomycetales; family Streptomycetaceae; genus Actinacidiphila; species Actinacidiphila soli. Next base: position 37,591 of record NZ_RJVR01000279.1, on the reverse strand, counting down.
GCGACCAAGGGTGGCAACCCCAAGCAGTCGCCGCCCGTCGACAGCCTGCCCACGGTCACCGTGCCGGGTCTGTCGAGCTGGCTGCACGACATCGAACAGCACGGCTGGTTCTTCGTCTCCGACCTCGCTGGCATTCTCGGCGGCTTCGTCACCGACTTGTCGGTGCTGACCATCCTGGCCGCGGTGCTCTTCGTCGGCAGCTTCTTCGTGCTGTGGCGGACCTCGTTCGGCCTGCGGCTGCGCTCCTGCGGTGAGAACCCGATCGCCGCCGAATCGCTCGGCGTCAACGTCTACCTCTACAAGTACATCGCTGTGATCATCTCCGGCGGCCTCGCCGGCCTCGGCGGCGCCTTCCTGGCGATGGTCCCCTCGCACATCTACCTCGAGGGCCAGACCGGCGGCCGCGGCTACATCGGCCTCGCCGCGATGATCTTCGGCAACTGGCGGGTCGGCGGCCTGGCCACCGGCGCCGGGCTCTTCGGCTACGCCGACGCCCTGCAGCTGCGCAACGGCGGCCCGACCGTCCACGCGCTGCTTCTCCTGCTCGTGGTGCTGCTGGTCCTGCTGGCGGCGTGGAAGCTGTGGAGGAAGGCGTACGTCCAGGGTGTCGTCAGCGCTGTCATGGCCGGGCTGGTGCTGCTCTGGTTCCTCATGACGGACCAGGTCCCCGACGACTTCGTCGGTGCCACGCCGTACGTCGTCACCCTGCTGGTGCTCTCCCTGTCGGCACAACGGCTGCGTATGCCCAAGGCTGACGGTATGCGCTATCGGAAGGGCCAGGGCAAGTGAGCGACTCCCCCTCGATCGACTGGGAGGCGCTGCGGACGCAGGCCCGGGATGTCATGTCCCGGGCCTACGTCCCGTACTCCGAATTCCCCGTGGGTGTCGCGGCCCTCGTCGACGACGGCCGCGTCATCTCGGCGTGCAATGTGGAGAACGCCAGCTATGGGCTCGGGCTGTGCGCCGAGTGCGGGCTCGTGTCGGCCCTGCACGCCACCGGGGGCGGCCGGCTGGTCGCCTTCACCTGCGTCGACCGCGCGGGCAATCTGCTCATGCCGTGCGGCCGGTGCCGTCAGCTGCTGTGGGAGCACGGGGGCCCCGAGCTGCTGGTCGACATGGCGGGCGGGGTGCGCACCATGCGGGACGTCCTGCCGGACGCGTTCGGCCCCGAAGACCTGATCAATCGTTAGGAACGTAACTAACTATGGCTACCGATGCTATGGACGCCATCTCCGTCATCCGTACGAAGCGGGACCGCGGCCGACTGAGTGACGAGCAGATCGACTGGGTCATCGACGCCTACACGCGCGGCGTGGTCGCCGACGAGCAGATGTCGGCGCTGGCCATGGCCATCCTGCTCAACGGCATGGACCGCGCCGAAATCGCCCGCTGGACCGCCGCGATGATCGCCTCCGGCGAGCGGATGGACTTCTCCTCCCTGCCGCGCCCCACCGCCGACAAGCACTCCACGGGCGGCGTCGGCGACAAGATCACCCTGCCGCTCGCGCCCCTCGTCGCGGCCTGCGGAGCGGCTGTCCCGCAGCTCTCCGGGCGCGGGCTGGGCCACACCGGCGGCACGCTCGACAAGCTCGAGTCCATCCCCGGCTGGCGGGCCCTGCTGTCGAACGACGAGATGATCGGCGTCCTGCGGGACACCGGCGCGGTCATCTGCGCGGCGGGCGACGGGCTCGCCCCGGCCGACAAGAAGCTCTACGCGCTCCGCGACGTCACGGCGACGGTCGAGGCCATCCCGCTGATCGCGTCCTCGATCATGTCCAAGAAGATCGCCGAGGGCACGGGATCCCTTGTCCTGGACGTCAAGGTCGGCTCCGGCGCCTTCATGAAGAACCTGGAGCAGGCGCGCGAACTCGCGTCGACCATGGTCGGGCTCGGGACCGACCACGGCGTCAAGACGGTCGCCCTGCTCACGGACATGTCCACCCCGCTGGGCCTGACGGCCGGCAACGCCCTGGAAGTCCGTGAGTCCGTCGAGGTCCTCGCGGGCGGCGGGCCGGCCGACGTCGTCGAGATCACGCTCGCCCTGGCCCGCGAAATGCTTGACGCCGCGGGCCTCAAGGACGCCGACCCCGCGAAGGCCCTCGCCGACGGCTCCGCGATGGACGTCTGGCGCCGGATGATCGCCGCCCAGAGTGGCGACCCCGACGCCGCCCTGCCGGTGGCCCGTGAGCAGCACGTCGTCACGGCCTCCGCGTCCGGTGTCCTCACCGGCCTCGACGCCTACGCCGTCGGCGTCTCCGCCTGGCGCCTCGGCGCAGGGCGTGCGCGTAAGGAAGACCCGGTCCAGGCCGGCGCCGGCATCGAACTCCACGCCAAGCCGGGTGACTCGGTCACGGCCGGCCAGCCCTTGCTCACGCTGCACACCGACACCCCGGAGAAGTTCGACTACGCCCTCGCCGCCCTTGACGGCGCTGTCGAGATCTCGCCCCCGGGCACGGAGTACCCGGCCAAGCCCATCGTGCTGGACCGTATCGCCTGACCTGCGGTTCCCCGTACGGGTGAGTGGGAACGCCGGCAAGAGGGGTCGGGGGCGGAGGGGTGGGGGTCCTGGATGCTCCGCATATTTGTGTGCGGCATGCCGGGTGAGGCAGCGGAGGGCCCGTCACGCACGTAAATATGTCGATCCAGGACTCCCACCCCGGAGGCCCCGGCCCCGCAGGCCCCGGCCCCGGCGACCCCCGACCGGGCCGCCGGGGTGGCGTGGTGGCCCGGGCTCAGGCGGTCCGGGCGGCTGCGATGGCCTGGCGGGTGCCGTAGAGGGTGATGCAGGCGACGCTTACGACGGCGGCGAGGGCGAGGGCGACGGTGCCTGACCAGCCGGCGGAGTGGTAGGCGGAGGCGCCTACGGTGCCGCCGAGGCTGGCGCCGATGTAGTAGGCGGTGAGGTAGAGGGCGGAGGCCTGGGCACGGCCGAACGTGGCGGTGCGGCTGACGGCGCCGGAGGCGATCGCGTGGCCGGTGAAGAAGCCGCCGGTGATGAGTACGAGCCCGGCGAGGATGAGAGCCAGGGAGCCGGACAGCGTGAGCAGCAGCCCGGCCGCAACCAGGGCGACGGCGACGTACAGGGCGCCGCGCCGGCCGAGGCGGGCGAGCAGCCGGCCGGAGCCGGCCGAGGCGGCCGTGCCGACGAGGTAGACCAGGAAGATGAGGCCGATCGCGGACTGGGAGAGGGCGAAGGGCTGGGCCGCGAGCCGGTAGCCGAGCACCGTGTAGACGGCGCCGAAGACGGCCATGAAGAGCAGCCCGATCAGGTACAGCCGCCGCAGCAGGGGATTGCCCAGGTGCGTGGTGACCGTACGCCACAGAGCGGCCGGGTTGACCGGGGCCGGGCGGAAGTGGCGGGCGGCGGGAGCGAGCATCCGGAAGGCGATGGCGCAGGCCAGGGACATGAGACCGACGGCGAGGAGGGCGGCCCGCCAGCCCGCGTACTGGGCGACGGCGCCGGTGAGGATGCGGGAGCTCATGCCGCCGATGCTGTTGCCGGCGACGTAGAGGCCGATGGCCGAGGCGACCGCCTTGGGGTGGACCTCCTCAGCGAGGTAGGCCATGGCGGTGGCGGGCAGACCGGCGAGGGCAGCGCCCTGGACGGCCCGCAGCACGACAAGCCAGGTCAGGTTCGGCGCGAAGGGGATGATCAACGCCAGGCCCGCCGCGCTGAAGACCGAGGCCGTCATGACCGCCGTACGCCCGTACTTCTCGCTCAGCGCGCTCATCGGCAGCAGCGCGACCGCGAGCGCGGCGGTGGCCGCGGAGACGGTGAGGCTGGCCTCGGCGGGGCTGAGGGAGAGGCCGACGGAGATCGCCGGGAGCAGCGCCTGCGTGGAGTAGAGCAGGGCGAAGGTGGCGAGGCCGGCGGCGAAGAGCGCGTACAGCGCACGGCGGTAGCCGGCGCCGCCGGGGCTCAGCTTGGGCGGCAGGGGCGGCTCGGACGGCGAGATCGAGGCGCCCACGCGGATCACGGTGGACGCCCCAGTATCGGCAGGTGGCATGCCACAAAAGTAGGCCTGCCTCTTTCATGCGTCCAATGCACAAAGTGCGGATAATCGTTCCCATGGCGCATGAACACAGCTCACAGCCAACACTGTCACGAAGCAGTGACAGAAAAGAAATCTCAGCCGCCGCCGATCTGGAGCCCGAGTCGTGGGCGACCGTGCTGGCGCCGCGCCTGGCGCAGTTCGCCGCTGTGGCCCGCCATGAGCATGTGACGCGGGCCGCGCAGCAGCTCGGCATGCCGCAGTCGACCCTCAGCCGGGCCATGGTCCGGCTCGAACTCGACCTGGGCGTCGCACTGTTCGCCCGCCAGGGCCGGACAGTGTCGCTGACCCCGGCCGGCCGCGGATTTCTGGCGTCCGTGGAGCGGGCGCTGGCCGAGGTGGAGCGGTCCGCCGAGTCCGTACGGGCCGACGCCGACCCGGAGGGGGGCAGGGTGGCCTTCGGCTTTCTGCACACGCTGGGTACGGAGACGGTGCCGGGGCTGCTGCGGACCTTCCGGGCGGACCATCCGCGCGTGCAGTTCACCCTTGTCCAGGGGTACGGCGAGGCGATGCTGGAGCGGCTGCGCGCAGGTGAGCTCGACCTGTGCCTGACCTCTCCTGTGCCTGACGCCCCGGATCTGGTCACCCGCCGTCTCGACGAGCAGCGGCTGCGGCTCGTCGTCCCGGAGGGCCACCGGCTGGCGGGCCGCAAGCGGGTCCGGCTGGCAGAGGCGGCCAACGAACTCTTCGTGACCCTCGAACCGGGCTACGGGCTGCGCCGGATCACCGACGCACTCTGCGCGGAGGCCGGCTTCACCCCGAGGATCGCCTTCGAGGGCGAGGAGGCCGAGACCCTGCGCGGCCTGGTGGCGGCAGGCCTCGGTGTCGCCCTGCTGCCGCCACCGACGGTGCCGAGGCCGGGCGTGTCCGAGCTGACCGTCACCGCGCAGCGCGCCGTCCGCGAGATCGGCGTCGCCTGGCTCGGGGGCCATCCGGACACGCCGCCGGTCGCCGCCTTCAAGAAGTTCCTGATCGGCCGCAGGGGCCACCTGCTGCCCGCGTAACCCTGTGGGTCATCGCACGCCTCCCTCGGGGAAAGCGCTCAGGCGCGTACGTCACGAAGGTACCGTCCCGAAACCCACCGCCAGCGGCATGCGCAGCCCCAGCGGCGGGGGAGCGGCCAGGGCGTCGGCGACGGGCCGGGCGAGGGCTCCGCCGAGGAGGGTACCGAGGACGAAGTCGGCGGTGAGGGCGGCGACTTCGGGGCGGTGCTCCTGCAGCAGATGGCCGTCGGAGTGCACCTCGAAGCGGCAGACGTCGCGGTTGACCTTCTTGGCCCGCTCGGCGAGCCGGTACGACAACTCGGGGTCGGTGTCGTCGTCATTGGTGCCGTGCACCATCAGGATCTTGCGTCCGATCAGCTGCTTCACCGGGTCGGGCTCGGTGCCGGCCGGCAGCCAGGGGGCGATCGCCACCACGGAGCTGACCGCCGGGTGCCCGGCCGCCCGCAGCGCGGCGCGGGCGCCCATGTCCATGCCGACCAGGCACACCGGTATGTCGCCGTAGCGCCGGACGATCTCGTCGACCGCCCAGGACGCGTCCTCGGCGGGATGCGCGTGGCCGCCGTTCCAGCCGCGGAAGCGGTAGTGCACGACGTGCGCCGCCAGACCGTCGTCCCGTCCGGAGCGGATCAGCCTGCGGCCCAGCGGCAGCATGGCCGCCACCGCCATCGGCGAACGGCGGCGCGTGCTCAGCGCATCGCCCCCCGGCAGCAGAAGCACGGCGGCGCGCACGGTTTCGTACGACTCCCGCCGTGCCGCCGGTACCAGTCCTGCCGGGACCAGTCCCGGAGTTATCTGTCTGCCCAACCGCGCACCACGCACAGGCAAAGCTTGCGAAGCCATGGCAGAACCATGGCAGACATTCAGGTGTGCACGAACTGACCAGCAGGTCAATTTTCCGCATCGCCCCGAAGGTCTACGCGCGTAGGCCCCGCAAGCGCTATCGTGCGGTAATGACGAGCTCAAGCCTCAGCCTCCCGGACGCGGACCGGATCCGCCGCGCGCCGAAGGTGCTGCTGCACGACCATCTCGACGGTGGCGTCCGCCCGGGGACCGTCGTCGACCTCGCCCGCGAGTCGGGCTACTCCGCCCTGCCCGAGACCGATCCAGTCCGGCTCGGCGACTGGTTTCGACAGTCCGCCGACTCCGGCTCGCTCGAACGCTACCTGGAGACGTTCTCCCACACCGTCGGTGTCATGCAGACCCGGTCGGCACTCGTCCGTGTCGCCGCCGAGTGCGCCGAGGACCTGGCCGCCGACGGCGTCGTCTACGCCGAGATCCGGTACGCGCCCGAGCAGCACCTCGAAGCCGGGCTTTCCCTGGAACAGGTCATCGAGGCCGTCAACGAGGGCTTCCGCCTTGGCGAGCGCCGCGCCCACGAGGACGGCAACCGCATCCGCGTCGGCGCGCTGCTCACCGCGATGCGGCACGCCGCCCGCTCCCAGGAGATCGCCGAACTCGCCAACCGCTACCGCGATCTGGGCGTCGTCGGCTTCGACATCGCCGGCGCCGAGGCGGGCTTCCCGCCCACCCGCCACCTCGACGCCTTCGAGTACCTCAAGCGTGAGAACAACCACTTCACCATCCACGCCGGCGAAGCCTTCGGCCTGCCCTCCATCTGGCAGGCGCTCCAGTGGTGCGGCGCCGACCGGCTCGGGCACGGCGTCCGCATCATCGACGACATCCATGTCGCCGACGACGGCTCGGTCAAGCTCGGCCGGCTCGCCTCCTACGTACGCGACAAGCGCGTGCCCCTGGAGATGTGCCCGACCTCCAACCTGCAGACCGGCGCGGCCGCTTCGTACGCCGAGCACCCCATCGGGCTGCTGCGGCGGCTGCACTTCCGGGTCACCATCAACACCGACAACCGGCTGATGAGCGGCACCAGCATGAGCCACGAATGCGAGCGGCTGGTCGAGGCGTTCGGCTACACCCTCGATGACCTGCAGTGGTTTACGGTCAATGCGATGAAATCAGCGTTCATCCCTTTCGATGAACGTCTCGCGATGATCAACGACGTGATCAAGCCCGGCTACTCCGAGCTGAAGGCCGAGTGGCTCTTCCGGCAGACCGTCCCAACACCCCCTGTGGCCAGGGAATCCGGCCCGGGCGAGGGCTAGCGGCGGCGGGCCGGGGGCAGGGGGCGCGGCCTCGGATCCGGGCGACAGCGGCGGCGCGCTGTCGGGCGCGTCCGGTTGCGGCCGTCGCGCGATCGTCGATACGTTCCGAAGTCGCGTGGTCACATCCTGTTGTCGCGCGCCGCACCAAGCACCATCCCCCATCGCGAGGACCGCAACCATGAAGACCGGAACCGTCAAGACCCTCGGTGTCGCCGTGCTCGGCATCGCCTTCGCCGGCGCCGCCGCCGGCTCGGCCTCCGCCGCCCCGTCCGAGAGTGCTCTTCCGACGCTGCCGGGGGCGCTTCCGGTAGCCGTGCCGGCCGCCGACATCGTCAAGGCCCTGCCGCTGGGCCAGGTCTCGCAGGCGCTGCCCACCAAGACCGCCCACGTCGTCCCCGGCGTCATGGACACCCCCCGGGGCCTCGGCACCCTCCTCGGCGGCCTCCCCACCGGCGCCCTTCCGCTGGCCGGCGCCCTGCCGCTGGGCGGCTGACACCACCCCCGTACGCCAGAGCGGGCCGCACCCTTCCACAGGGCGCGGCCCGCTTTCGTACGGTCAGACGGCGTACCCCGCGCTCTTCTCCGAGGGCAGCAGCACCCAGAGCGCGAGATACACCAGGAACTGCGGCCCCGGCAGAAGGCACGACAGCACGAAGATCACGCGCATCGTCGTCGCGGACGTGCCGAACCGGTCGGCAAGCCCGGCGCAGACCCCGGCGATCATCCGGCCGTTACGGGGGCGGACCAGTGCGGACATGGGAGGCTCCTTCGTGGTTCAGCGGTTTGGCTGATGACTCCACGCTAGGGGCGCATAGGGGGCTGAATCGTCGCTCTACGGGGCGATCCCGACCCTGGAAGCCGTCGGGGTAGGCCCCCGAGCCGGTCGCGAGGCGGTGACCGTGCACCGATCCGGTGGGGCGGGCGGTGCCTCCGGCACGACGGCCGGAGGCCTGCGCAGCTGTCCCGCTGTGACATCAGCCGCTGACGCGGCGGGCGCGAAGCGTGCGAGGGCGGCGTCAAGCAATTGGGCTGCCGACCCTGGGAATCGTCGGGGTGGGCCCCTGAGATCGCCGACGGGCCATGCCGGCGCGGCGGCGGAGCCGGTGGCGGACGGCGGGGACGACGGCGAGGTAGGCCAGGGCGACGCCGAGAGTGTTGAGGAGCAGGGCGTCGACGTCGAAGATCTGGCCGGGGACGCCGGTCTGAAGGAACTCGACGGCGAGGGAGACCATGAGCCCCGCGAAGACCGTGCGGGCGAAGGAGCCGAGGCCGGAGACGACGACGCGGCCGCCGGCCATGGGCAGCAGGACCCCGAGGGGGGCCAGCAGGGCGAGGCCGGCGCCGAGGCGGCGGGCGGCCAGGAGAGGGTCGGGCTGGGCGAGGTCGGCGCGGATGGTGGCGAGCGGTCGCAGATTGGGGGCGTCGACCCAGGCGACGTACTGGGGACGCAGCATCAGCCACCCGATGAGTGCCAGGTACGCCGCAGCGAGAACCAGGCCCGCCGCGCGCACTTTGGGGAGAGAGCCGTCGCGCCGCACGCCTGCAAGGACGCAGGTCATTGCACGGCGGTTCCCGCAGTCCGCGAGGCATTCGTCCGCAGCTCGTCGGTGCAGCTGTAGCGGCGCGGGGCGCCGGAGCCCGATCCGCCGAGTACGACGGTGCCGTTCGTGGAGCCCGCCGCCGTACCGGCGAAGGTGCACACCAGCTGGGCGAGGGCGAAAGGCGGCAGCTCGTCGAGGGGGATGCTCAGCCGCAGAGCGTCCGCCGGGTCGGTGCGGTGCGGCCCGATGAGCTTCAGGTCGTCGGGCACGGTGGTGGCGAAGCCGGCCGAGGACTCGTCGGGGCCTGGCTCCCGCTGGAGCTCGGCCAGCAGCCGGTCCGCGGTGGCGAGCCGCCCCGCGACGGGGGCGGCGGACGCGGCCGACGTGGCGGACGTGGCGGACGTGGCGCGCCACAGGGGGCTGACCTGGGCGCCCCGGCAGACCAGGTAGAGCCGCACGGGGCCCGCTGACGTGCCGGCCGACGCAGACGCCGATGCCGAGGCGCTCGGGGCCGTGCACGACACGCGGGACGGCGCGGCCCCGGCGTCCACCGGCACGGACGTGGCGCGGATGCCGCACGCGGACGCGGACGCGGCCACCGTGAGGACCGCCCCCAGCGTGGCGGCGACCCGCCGACGGGCGGTACTCACTCGTTCTCGCTCCCTTCCAGGGGCGCTTCCTTGGGCATCGGCAGCCGCAGGGTGAACACGGCCCCGCCGCCCCGCCGGTTCGCGGCGGTGATCCCGCCGCCGTGGATGTGTGCGTTCTCCAGCGCGATGGACAGGCCCAGCCCGCTGCCCTCGGAGCGGGCGCGCGAGGCGTCCGCCTTGTAGAAGCGGTCGAAGACATGCGGCAGTACGTCCTCGGGGATGCCCGGGCCGTTGTCCGCGACCTCGATGACCAGCTCCTCGCCGACCTGCCGGACCTTGACCCGCACCGGAGAGCCGCCGTGCTTGAGGGCATTGCCGATGAGGTTGGCCAGGATGACGTCCAGGCGGCGCGGGTCCAGCCGTACGAAGATGCCGCGGGGCGCGTCCAGTTCCACGGAGTCCAGCCACGCGCGGGCGTCCATGCAGGCGGTCACCTGGTCGGCGACATCGACCTCGTCGGAGACCAGCTTGGCGGTGCCCGCGTCGAAGCGGGTCACCTCCATCAGGTTCTCCACCAGCTCGTTCAGCCGCCGGGTCTCGGAGACCACCAGCCGTACGGCGGGGGCGATCAGCGGGTCGAACGATTCCGCCTCGTCCTCCAGCACCTCGGCGACGGCGGTGATCGCGGTCAGCGGCGTACGCAGCTCGTGCGACATGTCGGCGACGAAGCGGCGGCTGGCCGACTCCCGGGCGCTCAACTCCTCGACCCGCTGCTCCAGGCGCTCGGCGGTGTGGTTGAAGGTCCGCGACAGATCCGCCAGCTCGTCGGTGCCCGACACCCGTAGCCGCGTGTCCAGCTTGCCCTCGCCGAGCCGGCGGGCGGCGTCGCCGAGCCGCTGGACGGGCCGCAGCACCGTGGAGGCGGCGGCCTGGGCGAGCAGCGCGGCGCCGATCAGGGCGAGCGCGGTGGCGATGCCGAGCGACCAGGCCAGCGAGTTGAGGTCCTTGCGCTCGGCCTCGAGGGACTTGAACATGTAGCCGGTCGGCCCGCCGCCGATCATTTTGGCGCCGCCCACCAGATAGGGCTGGCCGTGCAGATTCACCCGCTGCCAGTACAGGTGGTACTCGGACGGGTCGTTCGGCTTGGGGTTCTTCTTCTCGACGGCCTTGCGGAGCGTCGCCGGGACGTCGGCGATCGAGAAGCCGCCGGGCTGGGACGTCGTGGTGCACTGGTTGTCGATCAGCAGCACCTGGTAGTTCTGCGTGCTGTTGGCTATGTCGGCGGCCGCCTCGCCGAGGTCCGTGCAGGACGCCGACAGCGACAGCGAGCCCGCGGTACGGGACATGGCGTCGCGGAAGTCGTTGAGCGACGCGTTCTGGGCGCGGGTCAGGACGGCGTCGCGGTTGAGCCAGTACGCGATCCCGGAGGCGGACACGGCGGCGGTCAGCGCGACGGCGGCGAACACCGCCACCAGGCGCAACCGCAGGCTGGTGAGTCGCAGCAGCCGGGACTTCCAGCCGTTCAGCCGGGCGGGCTCGGACAGCTCGTCGAGATGGTGCTCCTTGATCACTGCGGCGTGTCCAGGCGGTACCCGACGCCACGCACCGTACGGATCAGCGTCGGCGAGGACGGCACGTCCTCGATCTTCGCCCGCAGCCGCTGTACGCAGGCGTCCACGAGCCGCGAGTCCCCGAGGTAGTCGTGCTCCCACACCAGCCGCAGCAACTGCTGCCGGGAAAGCGCCTGACCGGGGCGGCGGCTCAGCTCCAGCAGCAGCCGCAGCTCGGTCGGGGTGAGCTGGAGGTCCTCGCCGTTCTTCGTCACGGTCATCGCCGACCGGTCGATCACGATGCTGCCGAAGGCCGCCGAGTCCGAGCTGTCCCGCTCGCCGCGCCGCAGCACGGCCCGGATCCGGGCGTCCAGCACCCGCGGCTGCACCGGCTTGAGCACATAGTCGTCGGCACCGGACTCCAGCCCGACCACCACGTCGATGTCATCACTTCGCGCCGTGAGCAGGATGATCGGCAACTGGTCGGTCCGCCGGATGCGGCGGCACACCTCGAAGCCGTCGATGCCCGGCAGCATCACGTCCAGCACGATCAGGTCCGGCCGCTGCTCGCGCAGCAGTTTCAGCCCGTCCTCGCCCGACGCCGCGGCCACCACACGGTGGCCCTGGCGCGACAGGGCGAGTTCGAGGCTGGCTCGGATCGCGTCGTCGTCCTCGATCAGCAACAGGAAAGGCACGGTCGCATTCTCTCCTACGTACTCACGCGTGCGGTACCGCCGACGGCTGTGACGGGCCTGTGACACTCGGCGGACAGGGCCATGAAACTGGCGCGGCAGTCTATTGCTCACAGCAAGGCAGGCAGTACGAAACCGAAGCAGGCTCCACCGACGGGGGCGCGAAATGAACGCACTGCACAGCACGACGACCAACGCAGTACTTCAGCCGCGCCAGCACGCGTCGGTCAGGAGCACAGAGCTGTCCGGTGCCACGAGTGGACTGGGGGCACCCCCCGCGAAGCGAGGGGGCGGGTGCGTTCGTGGCACCGGACGTCAGATGATCCGCACCCGGGCGCCGTACATCACGGCCATCGAGGGCGGTCACGGTGGGCCCCTCCTGCCCGAGGGTGGGCAAGGAGGGCCAACAACGGGGGAAACCACCGGGGGATCCGCGTACAGGGAGGTCACGGGGGAACGGCAGACCACCTCGGCGGAGGCGGACTTCACCGCCTACGTCCAGGAACGCCGCGCCTCCCTGTACGCCACTGCCTACCACCTGACCGGTGACCGTTACGAGGCCGAGGACCTGCTGCAGAGCGCGCTCTTCTCCACGTACCGCGCCTGGGACCGGATCAGCGACAAGGCCGCCGTCGGCGGCTACCTGCGCCGCACCATGACCAACCTGCACATCAGCGCCTGGCGCCGCCGCAAGCTCAACGAGTACCCGACCGAGGAGCTGCCCGAGACCGTCGCCGAGTCCGACGCGATGCGCGGCACCGAGCTGCGCGCCGTGCTCTGGCAGGCGCTCGCCAAGCTCCCGGAGACCCAGCGCACCATGCTGGTGCTCCGCTACTACGAGGGCCGCACCGACCCGGAGATCGCCGACATCCTCGGCATCAGCGTCGGCACGGTCAAGAGCAGCATCTGGCGCTCCCTGCGCCGGCTGCGCGAGGACGAGTCGCTCAGCTTCGGCGAGGGCGCGGAGGACATGGCCTTCGGCGAACTCGTCGCCTGATCCGGGGGGATACGGGGGAAAGCGCGGGGGGACAGCACGGGGGATGGGGGAGGTAGGACCGTACGGCCGGGGGGTCTGTGCGGTCCTATCGCTTTTTACGTTCCTACGCCTCTACGGGGACGGGCTGCCGGCCGACGCCCCGGATTCGCTCCATCGCCTCGGCCCGGCCGCACACATGCGCCCCGAACGCCGCGTGCCGCGCCACGATCCCGCGCTCGGCCCGCATCAGCATCCAGCCCCTGCGCAGCAGAAACGGCACCGACTTCCGGCCTTCGCGCAGATCGCGTACGAAACGCCGCCGGGCCGTCGTCACCGCGCCCCGGCTCAGGCAGATCGCGTCCGCCAGCAGCCCGAGTTCGGCGCAGCGCGCCACGATGTCCGCCGCGAAGATCCCCTCCGCGATGTACAGCGGGGCCCCGCCGAGGTCCACCGGCGCCAGGCCGGTGATGGAGCTGGTCGAGATGTCGTACACCGGCACGGAGGCCTTCCCCGTCGCGCACAGCTCGGCGACGGCGGCCAGCGCGGCGTCCGCGTTCCAGGACAGCGGCGAGTCCCAGTCCGTCCCGATCCCGTTGGGGAGGAGGGGGAGGGTCGGGTCGTCGCCCTCCTTGTAGAAGTCGTCCAAACGGAGGACCGGCAGCCCCGTGCGGGCGGCGAGGGAGGACTTTCCGGAACCCGAGGGTCCGGTCAGCAGGATGACGCGGGCGGCGGCAGGATGGCTGGGGCTCACGGAATATCAGTGTGGCGCATTGGGCCACCGGAGTGAGCATCCCGGACATGCTTTGGACGCGTGACGTTCAACCAAATACCGTGCGTATCCGTATTGTCGCGCTACGAGATCAGGTGCCCCGATGCCGAACCGTACTCGCGCCGTGCTGCGCGCGGCCGTGACCGTGACCTCCGTGGCCGCCGCCTTCGCCTCGGTTGGTGCCGCGACCGCCCACGCGGCGGACGACGGCAACGACCTCAAGGCCGCTGCCGCCGGCAGTCACCAGGCGGGCCAGGCTCTCGTCGGCACGGTCAAGTACCTGCCGATCAACCCCCTGGCCCACACCAACGCCAACCCCCTCGACAACTCCCTCGGCTCCCAGATCGCTGACTTCAAGCCCGTCTCCACCGCCATGGTCACCGGCCCCCTCGCCGACAGCCGCTCCGTCTCCGAGCTCCCGCTCATCGGCAGCACGGTGAGGAAGCTGCAGAGCAGCTGACGCAGCTGCGGCTACCGGTTGGGGGTAGGCCGCTCGCCTTGCGGAACGTTCTCCCACGACCCGGGGCCACCCGGAAGGCGTCAGTAGGCGGCGCCGGACGAACCGCTGCCGCCGGCCGGGTGCCAGACGGTCTTCGTCTCGAGGAAGGACGTGAGGCGCTCCGTGCCGGGGTCGGCGGCCCAGTCCACAGGCTGTGGACGGCGGACGCGCTTGAGGTTGTCGGCCGCCGCGATCTCGAGCTCCTTGGCCAGCACTTCCTCCGCACCGGCCAGGTCGATCGCATTGACGTCCTGGTGGGCGGCGAGCGGCGTCGCGATCTCCGCCGTACGACCGGACAGCAGGTTGACAACGCCGCCCGGCAGGTCGGACGTGGCCAGCACCTCGCCCAGCGACAGCGCGGGCAGCGGCGAGGCCTCGCTCGTCACGACGACCGCCGTGTTGCCGGTCGCGATCACCGGGGCGACGACCGAGACCAGCCCGAGGAACGACGACTCCTGCGGGGCCAGGATCGCCACGACGCCGGTCGGCTCGGGGGAGGACAGGTTGAAGTACGGCCCGGCGACGGGGTTCGCGCCGCCGACGATCTGGGCGATCTTGTCGGTCCAGCCCGCGTACCAGACCCAGCGGTCGATCGCCGCGTCGACGACCGCGCCGGCCTTGGACTTGGACAGGCCCTCCGCGTCGCCCACTTCCCGTACGAACTGGTCTCGGCGGCCCTCCAGCATCTCGGCAACGCGGTACAGGATCTGGCCCCGGTTGTACGCCGTCGCGCCGCTCCAGCCGGCGAAGGCCTTGCGGGCGGCGACGACCGCGTCACGCGCGTCCTTGCGGGAGGACTGCGGCGCGTTGGCGAGCCAGCGGCCCTTGGAGTCGGTCACCTCGTACACCCGCCCGCTCTCGCTGCGGGGGAACTTGCCCCCGACGAACAGCTTGTAGGTCTTGAAGACGGACAGCCGCGCTGCCTTCTCGGACTCAGACATCGAGGTACGCCTCCAGACCGTGGCGGCCGCCCTCGCGGCCGAAGCCCGACTCCTTGTAGCCGCCGAAGGGCGAGGTCGGGTCGAACTTGTTGAACGTGTTGGCCCACACCACACCCGCGCGGAGCTGGTTCGCGACCGACAGGATGCGCGAGCCCTTCTCCGTCCAGATGCCGGCCGACAGGCCGTACTGGCTGTTGTTCGCTTTCTCCACGGCCTCGGCAGGCGTACGGAAGGTGAGCACGGACAGCACCGGGCCGAAGATCTCCTCGCGGGCGATCCGATGCGCCTGCGTGACGCCCGTGAAGAGCGTCGGGGCGAACCAGTAACCGGACGACGGCAGCTCGCACGCCGGGGACCAGCGCTCGGCGCCCTCGGCCTCGCCGCTGTCGGCGAGGGCGGTGATACGGGCCAGCTGCTCGGCGGAGTTGATGGCGCCGACGTCGGTGTTCTTGTCGAGCGGGTCGCCGATCCGGAGGGTCGACAGACGGCGCTTGAGGGCGTCCAGCACCTCGTCCGCGACCGACTCCTGGAGGAGCAGCCGGGAGCCGGCGCAGCAGACCTGGCCCTGGTTGAAGAAGATGCCGTTGACGATGCCCTCGACGGCCTGGTCGATGGGCGCGTCGTCGAAGACGATGTTGGCGCCCTTGCCGCCCAGCTCCAGGGTGACCTTCTTGTGCGTACCGGCGATGCTGCGCGCGATGGCCTTGCCGACGGCGGTCGATCCGGTGAAGGCGACCTTGTTGACGTCCGGGTGGCCGACGAGCGCGGCGCCGGCGTCCCCGTAACCGGGAAGGATGTTGACGACACCCTTGGGCAGCCCGGCCTGGCGGCAGATGTCCGCGAAGAACAGGGCGGAGAGGGGGGTCGTCTCGGCGGGCTTGAGGACGACCGTGTTGCCGGTCGCGAGGGCCGGGGCGATCTTCCACGCGAGCATGAGGAGCGGGAAGTTCCAGGGGATGACCTGGCCTGCCACGCCCAGTGGCTTGGGGTTCGCGCCGTAGCCCGCGTGGTCGAGCTTGTCGGCCCAGCCGGCGTAGTAGAAGAAGTGCGCGGCGACGAGGGGGAGGTCGGCGTCGCGGGTCTCGCGGATCGGCTTGCCGTTGTCGAGGGTCTCGAGAACGGCCAGCTCGCGGGAGCGCTCCTGGATGATGCGGGCAATCCGGAAGAGGTACTTGGCGCGCTCGGCGCCGGGGATCGCCGACCAGGTGGTGAAGGCCTTGCGGGCGGCCTTCACGGCGCGGTCCACGTCGGCCTCGCCGGCCTGGGCGACCTCGGAGAGGACCTCTTCGGAGGACGGGCTGACGGTCTTGAAGACCTTGCCGTCGGCCGCTTCGGTGAACTCGCCGTCGATGAAGAGCCCGTAGGAGGGGGCGATGTCGACGACCGCCCGGGACTCGGGCGCGGGTGCGTAGTCAAATGTCGTCATCGTGATCAGTCCACCGTCACGTAGTCGGGACCGGAGTAACGGCCGGTGCTCAGCTTCTGGCGCTGCATCAGCAGGTCGTTGAGCAGGCTGGACGCGCCGAAGCGGAACCAGTCGTTGCTCAGCCAGTCCTCGCCGACCGTCTCGTTGACCAGGACCAGGAACTTGATCGCGTCCTTGGTGGTGCGGATGCCGCCGGCGGGCTTGACCCCAACCTGGACACCGACCGTTTCGCGGAAGTCGCGGACGGCTTCGAGGAGGATGAGGGTGTTGGGCGGTGTCGCGTTGACGGCCACCTTGCCCGTTGAGGTCTTGATGAAGTCGGCGCCCGCGAGCATGCCGAGCCAGGAGGCACGGCGGATGTTGTCGTACGTCGACAGCTCGCCGGTCTCGAAGATCACCTTGAGGTGGGCGGAGGTGCTGTCGGGGCGGCGGCAGGCTTCTTTTACCGCGCGGATCTCGTCGTAGACCTTCAGGTAGTGGCCCGCCAGGAAGGCGCCGCGGTCGATGACCATGTCGACCTCGTCCGCCCCGGCGGCGACCGCGTCGGCGACGTCGGCGAGCTTGACGGGGAGGGCGGCGCGGCCGGCCGGGAAGGCGGTGGCGACGGAGGCCACCTTGACGCCGGAGTCCCCCAGGGACTCCTTGGCGACCTTCACCATGTCGGGGTAGACGCAGATCGCGGCGACCTTGGGAGTGCTGCGGTCCAGGGGGTCGGGGTGGACGCCCTTGGCGCACAGCGCCCGGACCTTGCCCGGGGTGTCCGCGCCTTCGAGCGTGGTCAGGTCGATCATCGAGATCGCCAGGTCGATGGCGTACGCCTTCGCCGTCGTCTTGATCGATCGGGTGCCGAGCGTGGCGGCGCGGCCCTCGAGGCCGACCGCGTCGACGCCGGGCAGCCCGTGCAGGAAGCGGCGCAGCGAACCGTCGGAGGCGGTCACGTCCGACATGGACGCCAGCCGGGCCGCGGCTTCGGGGCCGTGAGCGGGAACAGTGAGGGGCATGGTCACCAGAGGAGCATATCTACGCGCGTAGCGACTGTCACTAGGGCGGTGGGCGGCAGGGGAGCCGATGCGGGACCGCAACCTTTGCGCTGGCTCCCAGGGTAGCCGCGCGGCGGGGGAGGGGTGGGCGGGGAATGGCTGCCGCGTGGGCGTCAGGCACAATCGGCCCATGACGAGCTCTGACAAGTCCGCGCCGTACGCCGACCGCTCCTACCGGTCGGCCGCCGGGATCGCCGGGGGCGTGGTGATGCTCGCCCTCGGCCTGTGGCTGGGTGGCGACGCGGTCTTCGGCGGCCACGGCCGCACGCCCTGGATTGCCCTGGCCGGGCTGCTGCTCGCCGTGCCGCTCGTCGTCGCGTTCACGCTGCGCCCTGTTGTCTTCGCGGGCGACGAGCGGTTGCGGGTGCGCAATCCGTTCCGTACGATCACCGTCCCCTGGAGTGCCGTCGAGGAAATTCGCTCCGGCTACTCCACCGAGCTCTTCGCCGGCGGCCGGAAGTACCAGGTCTGGGCCATCCCGGTGTCCTTCCGGGCCCGCAAGCGCGCCGCGCGCGTGTCTGCGCGGGCGGATGCGGCTGTTCCTGGCGGTGACCCGGCGCGGGCTTGGTCGGACCAGGCGGTGAACGATATCCGGGAGCTGCGGGATCGCAATGCGGGGGGTGAGGCCGGGCAGGGTGAGGTCAGCGTGCGCTGGGCCTACGAGGTGATCGGGCCTGCGGTGGTGGGTGCGGTTGTGCTGGGGATTCTGCTCGCGGTCGGGTGACGTGACGTGACGTGACGTGACCTGACGGGGGGCTGGGGCTGGGGCGGGGCGTCGGGGCGGTGCCCTGGACCGACACCCTGCGGTGGTGGGTGCGGTTGTGCTGGGGATTCTGCTCGCGGTCGGGTGACGGGCCCGGGGGCTCCGGGGCGGGGCCCTGGACCGACATATTTACGTGCGTGACGGGCCCGTCCGTTGCCTCACCCGGCATACCGCACACAAATATGCGGAGCGTCCAGGACCCCACCCCTGCGACCCCGGCCCCTCCCGCCGTCGCACCTTCCCGATCCGGCGCCCCGCGCATGTGACCCCGCCCTCCCGCCGTCGCTGTGCGTCGGCCCGTGGGTGCGCGTGCTATCGGGAGGGTGACAGTGATGCGGCGCGTCGTGTCAGCCATGGCGGTTCGCGTAGCCGGTCGCTAGATGCCCGCCACCTCCGAAAGATCGGACTTCAGGGCTGCGAGGACCGCGCCGGCGCGGGCGCGGGCGGGGGCGAGGTCGTCGGCGGCGGGGACGGGGATGACGACTTCGAGGTAGCACTTGAGTTTGGGCTCGGTGCCGCTGGGGCGGACGATGACGCGGGCGGAGGCGACGCCGGAGGTGGGGTTGCCGGCGAGGTGGTAGCGGAGGCCGTCGGTGGGGGGGAGGTCTTCGGTGCCCTTGGTGAGGTCTTCGGCGGAGGTGACGGTGAGGCCGGCGAGGGAGGTGGGGGACGCCTCGCGGAGGCGGGTCATGGCGTCGTTGATGAGGGAGAGGTCGGCGACGCGGACCGAGAGCTGGTCGGTGGCGTGGAGGCCGTGCTGGAGGGCGATGTCGTCGAGGAGGTCGGTGAGGGTGCGGCCGTGCTGCTTGAGCTCGGCGGTGAGTTCGGCGACGGCGAGGGCGGCGCTGATGCCGTCCTTGTCGCGGACGCCGTCGGGGTCGACGCAGTAGCCGAGGGCCTCTTCGTAGCCGTAGCGGAGGTTGTGGACGCGGGCGATCCACTTGAAGCCGGTGAGGGTCTCGGCGTAGTCCAGGCCCGCGTCGGCGGCGATGCGGGAGAGGAGGGAGGAGGAGACGATGCTGGCCGCGAAGGTGCCGGTGGCGCGCTTGTGGACCAGGTGGGTGGCCAGGACGACACCGACCTCGTCGCCGCGCAGCATGCGCCAGCCGGCGGGGGCGGCGGGGTCGGGGACGGCGACGGCGCAGCGGTCGGCGTCGGGGTCGTTGGCGATGACGATGTCGGGCTTGAAGGACTGGGCCGTCTTGAACGCCAGGTCCATGGCGCCGGGCTCTTCCGGGTTGGGGAAGGCGACGGTGGGGAAGTCCGGGTCCGGGTCGGCCTGCTGGGGGACGACCGTGGGGGACGGGAAGCCGGCCTGGGTGAAGGCGGCCGTCAGCACCTCGCGGCCGACGCCGTGGAGCGGGGTGTAGACGACGGAGACGTTGCGCGGGGAGTGCTTGTCCACGACGGAGGCGGTGCGGGCGAGGTAGGCCTCGATGGCGGCGTCGTCGAGGGTGTCCCAGCCCTCTGTGGCCAGCGGTACGTCGGCCAGGGAGCCGATCGCGGCGATCTCGGCGGCGATGTCGGCGTCGGCGGGCGGCACGATCTGGGAGCCGTCGCCGAGATAAACCTTGTAGCCGTTGTCCTGCGGCGGATTGTGGCTCGCGGTGACCATGACGCCGGCCGCCGCGCCCAGGTGCCGGATGGCGAAGGCGAGGACCGGGGTCGGCAGTGGGCGGGGGAGCACGGCCGCGCGCAGGCCCGCGCCGACCATGACGGCGGCGGTGTCGCGGGCGAAGTCGTACGACTTGTGGCGGGCGTCGTAGCCGATGACGACCAGGCCGTCGGTGCTGCCCTGCGCCTTCAGGTACGCGGCCAGGCCTGCCGCCGCCCGGATTACCACCGAGCGGTTCATCCGCATCGGCCCGGCGCCGATCTCGCCCCGCAGGCCTGCGGTGCCGAACTGCAGGGTCCCGGCGAAGCGCGCCGCGAGGTCGGCCGAGGCCTCGGCGTCGCCGGCCTCGGCGGCGGTCAGCAGGGCCTCCAGCTCGCCCCGGGTGTCCGGGTCGGGGTCCTCGGCCAGCCAGGTGCGCGCCTGCTGGATGAGGTCGGTGGTCTCGCTTGCCACGTCATGCTCCTGCGGTGTGTGCGGGTTGCGGGGGGATGGGCGGTTCTGCTGATTCCGTGCCGGACCGGTACCCGGCCGGGGCGAATTGCAACCGGCCGGGGCCATCCGTGGTCAGAGCCGGTTCAGCACCTGGGCGAGGAGGGAGCCCATACGGGCCGCCGAGTCACGGCCGGCCTCCAGCACCTCTTCGTGGTTGAGCGGCTCGCCGGTCATCCCGGCGGCGAGGTTCGTGACCAGCGAGATGCCGAGCACCTCGGCGCCGGCCTCACGTGCGGCGATGGCCTCCAGCGTGGTCGACATGCCCACCAGGTCGCCGCCGATCGCCCGGACCATGCCGATCTCCGCCGGCGTCTCGTAGTGCGGGCCGGGGAACTGCACGTACACCCCCTCTTCGAGGGTCTCGTCGACCTCCTTGCACAGCGCGCGCAGCCGGGGGGAGTAGAGATCGGTGAGGTCCACGAAGTTCGCCCCCACGATGGGCGACGTCGCGGTGAGGTTGATGTGGTCGCTGATCAGCACCGGCTGCCCCGGGCGCATGCCCACGCGCAGCCCGCCACAGCCGTTGGTCAGCACGATGGTCTTGCAACCGGCGGCGACGGCCGTACGCACCCCGTGCACGACGGTCGCCACGCCCTTGCCCTCGTACAGGTGATTGCGGCCCAGGAAGATCAGCGCGCGCACGCCGCCGATCCGCACCGAGCGCACCTTGCCGGCATGCCCGGCCACTGCGGGGGCCGGGAAGCCCGGCAGATCGGTGATGGAAAGTTCGTGCTCGGCCGCCCCGAGCTCATCGGCGGCGGGTACCCACCCGGAGCCCATAACCAGGGCCACATCGTGGGTCTCTGCACCGGTCAACTCGCGCAGTCGCGCCGCCGCCGCCTCTGCGGCCGCGTGCGGGTCGGCCTGCGGGCCGCCGGTGATGTCGGAAGAAGGGAGGGAGTTCACGTGGACGAGCGTAACGGCTAACGGCCTACGCGCGTAGACGTCCTATGTAGACCGCACCTGTTTTTCGGAGGATCCCACGGTTGACGCCCGCTGGGCGTTCACCATGCCCCTCCGGTGCCCCATCGGCGAGTGAGCCGAAGCGGAGCGGTCGCTGTCGAAATGGGGGCACTCCCCCAGCCTTCGGCCGGGGGGACCCCCACCCAGCCGCCAGGCTGGGGGACGTCATCGACCGACGACAACGCCGCCAGGCGCCGCCCATCGGCACGCGACGCCGCCACACCTATTCGCGCGGCCTCTTAGCGCAGCGGAGGCGAACCGAGCCGCCAAAAAAGGGGAAAGGCGGCACCCGTCCGGCGGACCGAGCCCGCCGTTTTGCGGTGGCACGGGCGTGACCTCCGGCGGACCGAGCCCCGGCGTTTTGCGGAGGCATGGGCGTGACCGTCGAACCAGCCGAACCGCGCCTCAAATAATCAGCACGGCCGCTTCCGCAGCTCCATCACGTAATCATGCGGTGCCCCCGCCGACTCGGCCGCGTCCGCGATCTCGCCGAGGTACCGGGCGGACGGCAGGCCGCCCTCGTAGTCGTTGAGGACGTAGACCCACGCCGAAGTGTCGCCGTCGAGGGTATCGACACGCACGAGAGCGCGGCGGTAGATGCCCAGCGGCACGCCCTCCCAGCGGTCCATGGAGTCCTCGTCGACCGGGGCGATGTCGTAGAGGCCGACGAAGACCTGGTGCAGGGGGTCTTCGACGAGGGTGGCGAGCGCGCCCTCCCAGCCCATCTGCTCGCCGCCGAACGTGAGCCGCCAGCCGCTGAGCCAGCCGGAGCCGCGCAGCGGGGAATGCGGGGCGCGGCGCGTCATGAGCCGGGCGTCGAGGTTGCCGGCATACGCGGCGTAGAGCGACATGGTCAAGAGGGTACGGGAGACAAGTCTTGCCCCCGTAAGTGATCACTTGGCGCGTGCGGGACAATGGGGGACGTGACTCGGATCGTGATCATCGGTGGCGGACCCGGCGGATATGAAGCGGCGCTGGTTGCCGCGCAACTCGGCGCGGAGGTGACCGTCGTCGACTGCGACGGCCTGGGCGGGGCGTCGGTGCTGACCGACTGCGTGCCGTCGAAGACTCTGATCGCGACGGCCGAGGTGATGACCACCTTCGACTCGTCGTACGAAGAGCTCGGCATCATCGTGGCCGACGACACCCCGCCGCTGGAACAGGCCGCCCGGGTGGTCGGCGTGGACCTGGGCAAGGTCAACCGCCGGGTGAAGCGCCTCGCGCTCGCACAGTCGCACGACATCACGGCTTCCGTGACCCGTGCCGGGGCGCGCGTGATGCGCGGCCGGGGGCGGCTGGAGGGCATGCAGGCGATCGACGGGTCCCGCAAGGTCATCGTGGAGGCCGCCGACGGCAGCAGCGAGACGCTGACCGCCGACGCGGTGCTGATCGCGACCGGCGGGCGGCCCCGGGAGCTGGCGGACGCGCTGCCGGACGGCGAGCGGATCCTGAACTGGACGCAGGTGTACGACCTGACGGAGCTCCCGGACGAATTGATCGTGGTCGGGTCCGGTGTCACGGGCGCCGAGTTCGCGGGCGCGTACCAGGCGCTCGGCTCGAAGGTGACGCTGGTGTCGTCGCGCGACCGGGTGCTGCCGGGCGAGGACCCGGACGCGGCGGCGGTGCTGGAGGACGTCTTCCGGCGGCGCGGGATGAACGTCATGGCGCGCTCGCGGGCCGTTTCCGCGAAGCGGGTTCCGGGGCCGTTCACCACGGAGGGTCCCTCCTCGCCGAAGGCGGGCAAGGAGGGACGGGTCGGCGACAAGGTCGAGGTGACGCTGGCCGACGGCCGGGTCATCACCGGCAGCCACTGCCTGATGGCGGTCGGCGCGATCCCGAACACCGGGAACATGGGCCTGGAGGAGTCCGGGGTCAAGCTCAAGGAGTCCGGCCACATCTGGACCGACAAGGTGTCCAGGACCAGCGCGCCGGGCGTGTACGCGGCCGGTGACGTCACCGGGGTCTTCGCGCTCGCGTCGGTGGCGGCGATGCAGGGCCGGATCGCGATATACCACTTCCTGGGCGACGCGGTGGCGCCGCTGAACCTCAAGACGGTGTCGTCGAACGTCTTCACCGACCCGGAGATCGCCACCGTCGGCTACACGCAGGCGGATGTCGACTCCGGCCTCATCGACGCGCGGTGCGTGAAGCTGCCGCTGCTGCGCAACCCGCGCGCGAAGATGCAGGGCATCCGGGACGGCTTCGTGAAGCTCTTCTGCAGCCCGGGTACCGGGATCGTGGTGGGCGGCGTGGTCGTCGCGCCACGGGCGAGCGAGCTGATCCATCCCATCTCGATCGCGGTGGACAACAATCTGACGGTTGAGCAGATCGCGAACGCATTCACGGTCTACCCTTCTCTGTCGGGATCGATCGCCGAGGTCGCGCGCCAGCTCCACACCCGTAAGACGGCCGCTGAGCTGTAGGGCGAGCCGCAGGCTGAACGGAAGTTGTCCGTATAGCACTTCACGCCCGGTTTCGCGAACAACTTCTGTTAATCGGTGCAAACTGCTGATAGCGGATGGTCATTGGCGTTACTGTCAGTTTTGTGTTCGCAGCAGAACGTCGCCAACTGATCCTCGAAATGGTGCGTGCCAACGGGGCCGTGTCGCTCCGTGAGCTCGCCCGCGTCGTCCAGACCTCAGAAGTAACCGTACGGCGGGACGTGCGGGCGCTGGAGGCAGAAGGACTGCTCGACCGCCGGCATGGCGGTGCGGTACTGCCGGGTGGCTTCACCAGGGAGTCCGGCATTCCGCAGAAATCCCATCTAGCGGCCGCGGAGAAGACGGCGATCGCCGATCTCGCGGCCAGCCTCGTCGAAGAGGGCGGGGCCATCGTGGTCGGCGCCGGAACCACCACGCAGGAGCTGGCCCGCCGGCTCGCGCGGGTGCCGGGGCTGACCGTGGTCACCAACTCCCTGCTGGTGGCTCAGGCGTTGGCGCACGCGAACCGGGTCGAGGTCGTCATGACCGGCGGCACGCTGCGCGGCACCAACTACGCCCTCGTCGGAAGCGGCGCCGAGCAGTCCCTGCAGGGGCTGCGGGTGTCCCGGGCGTTTCTGTCCGGGGCCGGGCTCACCGCCGAGCGCGGACTCTCCACCTCCAACATGCTCTCCGCGAGCGTCGACCGGGCGCTGGTCCAGGCGGCCGCGGAGGTCGTGGTGCTGGCCGACCACACCAAGCTCGGTACGGACACGATGTTCCAGACGGTGCCGACGGACGTCATCACGCGTCTGGTGACGGACGAGCCCGCGCCGGGGGACGAGCGGGCCGCGACCGAACTTCAGGCGCTCGCCGACCGGGGGGTCCAAGTCGCCGTCGCCCCGCTCGGGGGAGCGGACAACGGCGTTCCCAACGGGACCGCCGGTTCTTCGGGGGGCCGGCGTCGCGACCTTCCGCCGGTGCCGGGGCCGCGACGGCATCCGCATCCGGGGCACCCCGGGCAGTCGGCGCAGTTGCGGGCGGCGCAGCTCGCGGGAGAGCAGCAGGCGCAGGCCGCACGGATCGCCGACCTGGCGCCCCGGCGGCGCTAGTGCTGCCCGACGGGTCAACCAGGTCAATCAGTTCAACCGGTCTTCGCCCGCAGGCCGTCCATGATCAGGCCCATGAGGCGGCCGAAGAGTTCGCGGTCCTCCGGGCTCTTCTCGGCGGCCAGGAGGACCGCGTGGGTGAGCTTGAGGAGGTCGGCGATCTCCGTGTCCTCGCGGACCTCGCCGGCCTCCTGAGCGCGTCGTAGCAGCGCCCCGCCGGCCTCGCGCAGCCGGTCCCGGCAGGCGGCGGTGAAGGGGTTCTGGGAGGCCATCAGGATGGCCGCGACGCCTCGGTACATGGCCGTGTGCAGCGCCACGTCCCGTAGCCAGAGGCGGAGCGCCTCGGTGGGCGGGTCAAGGGTCAGCAGTTCAGTGCCGCGCACGCTGAGCGCGTCCAGTTCAGTCTCGAAGACGGCGGTCATGAGGGCGGTACGGTCCGGGAAGTGCCGGTAGAGCGTGCCGATTCCGACGCCGGCGCTGCGTGCGATGTCCTCCAGGGCCACGTCGGTGCCGTGGGTGACGAAGGCCTGTCGGGCCTCCTCCAGCAGCCGGTCATAGTTGCGCCGCGCGTCCGCGCGCATCGGCCTTGAGCCCGCGCCACCTGCTACCGCCACCACAGCCTCCTTCGATCCGGCCTCCAGAATCCCATGGCGTAAACGGAGGTCACCTCCGTATAGTGAGCGGAGGTAACCTCCGCTTTGCTCAAGTCTGCCTGGAGGCACTCACTCATGTCCACGTCCGTCAACGTCCCGGCGGCCGAACCCTCCACCAGCCCCAACCGGGACCGTCGTCCTCTCATCGCCCTCTCGGCCATCATCGGCGCCCAGCTGATGCTGTTGCTCGACGCGACCGTCGTGACCGTCGCGATCCCCGGCATCGGCTCCGACCTGGGCTTCTCCCCGACCGGTATGTCCTGGGTGCTCAATGTCTACACCCTCGCCTTCGGCGGTCTGCTGCTCCTCGGCAGCCGGATAGGTGACCTCATCGGCCGCCGTACGGCGCTGGTCAGCGGCGTGCTCGCCTTCACGGCCGCCTCGGTGCTCGGCGGCTTCGCACCCAGCGGTCCCTGGCTGCTCGTGGCGCGTGCGCTCCAGGGCGCGGCGGCGGCACTGGCCGCGCCCAGCACGCTGGCGTTGATCACCACGACCTTCAAGGAGGGCCCCGACCGCAATCGCGCCCTCAGCCTCTACTCCGCCGTCGCCGGCGCGGGCTCCGGGATCGGGCTCATCGTCGGCGGCCTGCTCACCGACTACGGCAACTGGCGGTGGGTGTTCTTCATCAACATCCCGCTCGGGGTCGCCGTCGCTCTGCTCGTCCCGCGTCACGTCGCTGAGACGCAGCGGCACAGCGGCGGCCCCTTCGACCTCACCGGAGCCCTCACCGGCACGCTCGGGATGGCCTCGTTGGTCTACGCGTTCATCCGCGCGGCGGAGGAGGGGTGGGGCGACGGGCGGGCCGTCGCGAGTTTCGCCGCGGCCGGGGTGCTGCTGGCGGCCTTCCTGGTCAACGAGACCCGGGTGCGGCGGCCTTTGGTGGTGCTGCGGCTCTTCGCGGACCGCAACCGGGCCATCGCGTACGCGTGCATGCTGCTGACCCCGGCGGGGATGTTCGGGATCTTCTACTTCACCACGCAGTACCTGCAGACCGTGCGGGGCTACAGCCCGTTGAAGACCGGACTCGGCTTCCTGCCCATGGTCGGGCTGATGTTCGTCACCGCCCGTACGGTCCCGCGCGTCGTCGCCCGCTTCGGCGCCAAGCGGTCCGTGATGGTCGGCGGACTGCTGACGACCGGCGGCACGGTCTGGCTCGCCCAGCTCGCGGCGGGCGACGGTTACGCCTCCGCGCTGCTGGGGCCGCTGATGCTGGTGGGGGTGGGCATCGGCCTGACGATGATGCCGCTCAACACGCTCATCCTGTCCGGGGTGCGGCCCCAGGACGCGGGCTCGGCGGCTGGGCTGCTGCAGACCATGCAACAGATCGGCGGCAGCCTGGGGCTGTCCATCCTGGTCTCCGTCTTCGGCACCGCGACCCGCCACACCGGCGCCGGGAGCGACTTCGTGCACGGCGCCTCGGCCGCCTTCGCCGCCGCCGCGGTCTTCACGGCGCTGGCGTGGCTGCTGGCCCTCGCCGTACGAGCCCCAGCAGGGCGCTGAAACGTAGGGGCCCGGAACCAGTGCGGTTCCGGGCCCCCTTCCGTACCGAACCTCAGTCCTTGATCTCGCAGATGACCGCGCCGGAGGAGACGGACGAGCCGACCTCCGCCGCCAGGCCCTTGACGATGCCCGAGCGGTGGGCGTTGAGGGGCTGCTCCATCTTCATGGCCTCCAGGACGACGATCAGATCGCCTTCCTGGACGGTCTGGCCCTCTTCGACGGCGACTTTGACGATCGTGCCCTGCATCGGGGAGGCGAGCGTGTCCCCCGAGGCGGCTGAGCCGGCCTTCTTGGCGGCGCGGCGCTTGGGACGGGCGCCACCGGCGGCGGCGGTGCGGGCGAGGGTCATGCCCAGCGACGCCGGGAGGGAGACCTCCAGGCGCTTGCCGCCGACCTCGACGACGACGGTCTCGCGGCCCGCTTCCTCGGCCTCCTCGTCGACCGCCGGGGCGGCGAAGGCGGGGATGTCGTTGACGAACTCGGTCTCGATCCACCGGGTGTGGACCCGGAACGGGTCGCTGGTGAACGCCGGGTCGGTGACGACCTTGCGGTGGAAGGGAATGGCCGTGGCCATCCCCTCGACCTCGAACTCGCCCAGGGCACGCGCCGCACGCTGGAGGGCCTGCTCGCGGGTGGCGCCGGTGACGATGAGCTTGGCCAGCAGCGAGTCCCACGCGGGGCCGATGACCGAGCCGGTCTCCACGCCCGCGTCCAGGCGGACGCCGGGGCCCGACGGCGGGGCGAACTTCGTCACCGTGCCGGGGGCGGGGAGGAAGTTACGGCCCGGGTCCTCGCCATTGATACGGAACTCGAAGGAGTGACCGCGCAGCGGCGGGTCGTCGTAGCCCAGCTCCTCACCGTCGGCGATGCGGAACATCTCCCGTACGAGGTCGATACCGGTGACCTCTTCGGAGACCGGGTGTTCGACCTGGAGGCGGGTGTTGACCTCCAGGAAGGAGATCAGGCCGTCCTGGGCGACCAGGAACTCGCAGGTGCCCGCGCCGACATAGCCCGCCTCGCGCAGGATGGCCTTGGAGGCGCGGTAGAGCTCGGCGTTCTGCTCGTCGCTCAGGAAAGGTGCGGGGGCCTCCTCGACGAGCTTCTGGTGGCGCCGCTGCAGCGAGCAGTCGCGCGTCGACACGACGACGACATTGCCGTGGCTGTCGGCCAGGCACTGGGTCTCCACGTGCCGGGGCCGGTCGAGGTACCGCTCGACGAAGCACTCGCCACGGCCGAAGGCGGCGACCGCCTCACGCACCGCGGACTCGTACAGCTCGGGGACCTCCTCCAGCGTCCGGGCGACCTTCAGACCGCGACCGCCACCGCCGAAGGCGGCCTTGATCGCGATCGGCAGGCCGTGCTGCTCCGCGAACGCCACGACCTCGTCGGCGCCGGACACCGGGTCGGGCGTACCGGCGACCAGCGGCGCACCGGCGCGCTGGGCGATGTGGCGCGCGGCCACCTTGTCGCCCAGGTCGCGGATCGCCTGCGGCGGCGGACCGATCCAGGTCAGCCCTGCGTCGATCACCGCCTGCGCGAACTCCGCGTTCTCCGACAGGAAGCCGTAGCCGGGGTGAACGGCGTCGGCACCCGATTCAGCGGCCGCGCCCAGGACTTTGGCGACGTCCAGATAGCTGCTCGCCGGGGTGTCGCCGCCCAGCGCGTAGGCCTCGTCGGCCGCGCGGACATGCAGCGCGTCCCGGTCGGGCTCTGCGTAGACGGCTACGCTGGCGATCCCGGCGTCCCGGCAGGCACGGGCGACGCGGACTGCGATTTCACCGCGGTTGGCGATGAGCACCTTGCGCACGATGGCTCCCTCCTTGAAACAAGCCGAGTTTAGGTACTGGTGACACTTCGTGCCGAGGCACCCCTGGGGGTGAGCTTGCCCACACGGAGGGTGATCCGGACGCGGCGATGGTGTCGTATTGCCGCGTAATTCCACGCTACGGCCGTATATCTCCGGGCGCTTGCACCACGCTTGAGTGAGCTGCACCTCTGCACCCCACCGTGGCCGACGTGACTCGAGCTTTGTGGGAACTCCACGAAGGCGCGGCGAAAACTTTGCCCGACGTCCGCCCCGTAAGGGTGGTGCCGTCCGAACTCTTGCCGCGGCACTTACCCGTTAGTAGCGTTTGCGATGCGGGATACCGCCGGTAATGAGCTTGCAATGGCGCAAGGGGGCACAGTGCGAAGAGGTGTGGCCGCTACGGCGGCGGTGGTGCTGTTCCTGGAGGCGCTCGGGCTGGCCTTCGTCAACTGGGTGATGGGCATAGCCGTTCGCCACCAAGCCATGTCTCTTGCCGGCCTCGACCCGGCCGCGATGGCCGCCGGTGCCTGGGTAGCCGGCGGCCTTCTCGCCCTCTTCCTCATCGCCTGCGCCGTCGTCCTCGCGGGCACCGCCCGCCACGACCGTTCCCCCCGCGGCTTCGGCCGCCTGCTCCTCATCGCCGCCGCCGTGCTCAACGTCATCCTCGGCGCGGCTGTCGTCGGCCTCCTGGGCTGGCCCGCGTACGTCCTGATGATGCTGATCTTCGCCCTCATCGTCCTCAGCCTCACCCTCTACGCCGCCGAGCGCCCCGCCCCCACCGACGACGACGCCTCGCCCTCCGGCGCCCCGGTGGCCGCCTAGACCCACAGGTCCGTGATCCGGACCCCCAGGTCGGCCAACAACCGCCGCAGCAGCGGCAGCGACAGCCCGATGACATTGCCGTGGTCGCCCTCAATGCCCTCGATGAACGGCGCCGACCGGCCATCCAGCGTGAAGGCCCCCGCCACATGCAGCGGTTCGCCACTGGCCACATACGCGGCAACCTCCGCGTCATCCGGCGTCCCGAACCGCACGGTCGTCGACGCCGTGGCCGACACCCGCGCCCCGGCGGCGACATCAATCACGCAATGCCCCGTCTGCAGCACCCCCGCCCGCCCCCGCATCGACTTCCACCGAGCGATCGCCTCTTCCGCATCCGCCGGCTTCCCGAGCGCCTCGCCGTCCAGCTCCAGCACCGAGTCACACCCCACGACCAGCTCCCCGCCGGCCAGCTGACCGGCGACCGCCTCCGCCTTCGCCTCCGCCAGCACGCGGGCCAGCTCGCCCGGTGTCGGGGCACTGATGGCGTCCTCGTCGACCCCACTGACGATCACCCTCGGTGCGAGCCCCGCATTCCTGAGGAGCGCGAGCCGGGCAGGAGACGCGGAGGCGAGCACGAGTGGGCGGGGGCCAGAGCTGGTCGTCATGCCCGCCATCGTAATGAAGCGGTCAGAAGTGCCATCCCGCAATGAACATGATGATCGGCATGGCCAGCGCGATGAGCCAGATCGCCCGGCGCATCATCCTCTGCGCCTGGCGCATCTCCTCCGGAGGCTCTTCGGGCGGATCCGACCACAACATGCGTCCCAGGTTCCGCCGGGACAACGGTCCGCGCCTGAGTACGGGTACTCAGGCGCGGCCCTATTTCCGGGGGGACCCCAAGGCGGAGGGTCTGCCCCCATCCCACTCGGTCTGGAGGGCAGGGTCGGCCGGGGGGACCCCCAGGGCGGAGGGTCTGCCCCCATCCCACTCGGTCTGGAGGGCAGGGTCGGCTGGGGGGACTCACAGGGCGGACGGTGTGCCCCCAACCCACCTGGGCGTGGAGTCGGACCGGAGGTCCGGGGTCGGAGGGGTGGGGGTTCTGGACGCTCCGCATATTTGTGTGCGGCATGCCGGGTGAGGCAGCGGTGGGCCCGTCACGCACGTAAATATGTCGGTCCAGGACCTCCAGCCCCGGAGGCCCCGGACCGACCCGTCACCCGTCACCCGTCAGCGGGGCCAGTACGTAGCCCGCCAGGCCCCGGCGCCGGGGCGCAGGGCGCGGCTGGGGACGTTGCGGGCCGGGTCGGCCCATTCGTCCTGGGTGCGCGGGCCACCGTCAAGCGCGCCGGAGGCGCTGGCGGCGGCCCGCGCCTGGACCAGGGCGACGACGGCCGCGAGCTCCTCGGGGGTGGGGTTGCCCCGCTCGACCTTTATGACCATGTCAGAGCACGCTCCTTCAACCTCAGTCAACCTCAGAGCGGAATGTTGCCGTGCTTCTTCGGCGGCAGACTCTCCCGCTTGTTCCGCAGCGTCCGCAACGCCTTGACCAGATGCCCCCGAGTCTCCGACGGCACGATCACCGCGTCGATGTACCCGCGCTCGGCCGCGATATACGGGTTGAGCAGGGTGTCCTCGTAGTCCGCGATGAGCTGGGCGCGCAGCGCCTCGGTTTCCTCCGGAGTGGTCGCCTCCGCCAGCGTCCGGCGGTGCAGGATGTTGACCGCGCCCTGGGCGCCCATGACGGCGATCTGCGCGGTCGGCCAGGCCAGGTTCAGGTCGGCACCCAGGTGCTTGGAGCCCATGACGTCGTACGCCCCGCCGAAGGCCTTCCGCGTGATCACGGTGATCAGCGGAACCGTGGCCTCCGCGTACGCGTAGATCAGCTTGGCCCCGCGCCGGATGATGCCGGTGTGCTCCTGGTCGACGCCCGGCAGAAAACCCGGCACGTCGACAAAAGTGATCACCGGAACATTGAAGCTGTCGCAGGTCCGCACGAACCGCGCGGCCTTCTCGCTCGCGCCGATGTCCAGGCAGCCCGCGAACTGCATGGGCTGGTTGGCGACGACGCCGACCGGGCGGCCCTCGATGCGGCCGAAGCCGGTGAGGATGTTCGGCGCG
Organism: Streptomyces soli; assembly: GCF_003999195.1. Taxonomy (GTDB): domain Bacteria; phylum Actinomycetota; class Actinomycetes; order Streptomycetales; family Streptomycetaceae; genus Actinacidiphila; species Actinacidiphila soli. The sequence goes on along the minus strand of NZ_RJVR01000279.1, from coordinate 6,195 downwards.
AACAGGCCCTGGGTCTCAAGGAATTCACCGTCGTCCAGGACATGCTCGATGACCTTGTGCATGTCGTAGGGCTGGTTGGCGGAGTCCGGGATGAGGGTGTCCAGCTCCGGGTCCGGCTCCAGGTCGGCCTCGGCCGGATACGCCGGGGCCTCCTCGAGGTTGTTGCTCGGCAGATACGACAGCAGCGCCTTGACGTACTCGATGGCGTCCTTCTCGTCGCCCGCCATGTGGTGCGCGTTGCCGGAGACGGTGTTGTGCGCGCGGGCGCCGCCCAGCTCCTCGAAGCCGACGTCCTCACCAGTCACGGTCTTGATGACGTCGGGCCCGGTGATGAACATGTGCGAAGTCTGGTCGACCATCACCACGAAGTCCGTGATGGCCGGCGAGTAGACCGCGCCGCCGGCGCACGGCCCGACGATCAGCGAGATCTGCGGGATGACACCGGACGCGTGCGTGTTGCGGCGGAAGATCTCGCCGTACAGGCCGAGCGCGCTGACGCCCTCCTGGATGCGGGCGCCGCCGGAGTCGTTGATGCCGATGACCGGGCAGCCGTTCTTGAGGGCCCAGTCCATGACCTTGACGATCTTCTGGCCGTAGACCTCGCCCAGCGCCCCGCCGAAGACGGTGAAGTCCTGCGAGAAGACCGCCACCGGGCGGCCGTCGACCGTGCCGTAGCCGGTGACGACGCCGTCACCGTACGGGCGGACCTTCTCGAGGCCGAAATTGGTGGAACGGTGCCGGGCCAGTTCGTCCAGTTCGGTGAAGGAACCCTCGTCCAGGAGCAGTTCGATCCGCTCTCGGGCGGTTAGTTTGCCCTTGGCGTGTTGCTTCTCCACCGCGCGGGCGGAGCCGGCATGGGTCGCCTCCTCGGTGCGGCGGCGCAGATCCGCGAGCTTGCCCGCGGTGGTGTGGATGTCGATCTCCGGCTCGGCCATGGGAGGCGGCTCTCCTGCTCTCGTCGGGTCGCATTTGACTGGCGAGTAACTCTGTTTCGTAGCGTAACCGCGTGGCTGCTGCGCGAGCACTGCGGCGTTCGACACACTCCCGCTCATAGGGTGGTGCACATGACCTCAAACCGCTGGTCCGACCTGGACCGGCCGCCGCTCAAGGCGGCGGCGCTGAAGCGCGCGATCGTCACTCCCGGCGGCCTGTGGACCGCCTTGGACGTCGTCGACTCCACAGGCTCGACCAACTCCGACCTCGCCGCCCGTGCCAGGGCCGGGGCTCCCGAGGGCACCGTGCTCGTCGCCGAGGAACAGACCGCGGGGCGCGGCCGCCTGGACCGGCAGTGGACGGCGCCGCCGCGCTCCGGGCTCTTCTTCTCCGTACTCCTTCGGCCGTCCGAGGTGCCGGTACGGCGCTGGGGCTGGCTGCCGCTGCTGGCCGGGGTGGCGACCGCCACAGCGCTGGCGCGGGCCGGGGGCGTCGACACGGGCCTCAAATGGCCCAACGACCTGCTGGTGACGATCGACGGCGAGGAGCGCAAGACCGGCGGCATCCTCGCCGAGCGGGTCGGCGACGACGGCGTCGTCATCGGCATCGGCCTCAACGTCACGCTCCGCGAGGACGAGCTGCCGGTGCCGGCCGCCGGATCGCTGGCCCTCGCCGGCGCCAAGGGAACGGACCGAGACCCGCTGCTGCGGGCGGTGCTGCGGTCCCTGGCCGAGTGGTACGCCGAGTGGCGTGCCGTCCGCGGTGACTCCGACGCCTGCCGGCTCCGCCAGGTGTACGCGGCCGGGTGCGCGACGCTCGGGCGGCCCGTACGGGCCGAGCTGCCGGGCGGCGAGGCCGTGACGGGGACGGCGGTGGCCCTCGACGACGACGGGCGGCTGGTCATCGCGACGGAGGACGGCGAGGAGCGGCCGGTCGGTGCCGGCGACGTCGTACATGTGAGGGCCGCATAGGCCGCTGTGCGAGAGTGAGCTACAGCACACCTGCCGTATTGTTGAGGCGGCAGCCGACCCAGTGATCGGAAGGGCAGTGCGCACGCGCAGGGACCGAAGAGGGGGCGGGCGGTGACCGTGGACGACGCGAGCAACCCCCCGCCGCACGGCGAAGAGCCGGCGGTGCCGGGCGAGCCGGATGGGCCGGACGGCGCCGACGAGCGCGTCGCCGAGGACGCCCTCGAGGACGTTGCCGAGGACGTTGCCGAGGATTCCCGCGACGACGTTGCCGAGGACGCGCTCGAGGACGTCGATGTCGACGGCGAGGACCCCATCGCTCTGCAGCTGGAACAGCTCATTCTCGGCGCCGAGCGCAAATACACCCCCTTTCAGGCCGCCCGCAGTGCCGGCGTCTCCATGGACCTCGCTGCCCGCTTCTGGCGTGCCATGGGCTTCGCCGACATCGGCCAGGCCAAGGCGCTCACCGAGGCCGACGTTCTCGCCCTGCGGCGGCTGGCGGGTCTCGTCGAGGCCGGGCTGCTCAACGAGCCGACCGCCATCCAGGTGGCTCGTTCCACCGGGCAGACCACGGCCCGGCTCGCCGAATGGCAGACCGACTCCTTCCTTGAGGAACTGACCGAGCCGCCCGAGCCCGGTATGACCCGCGCGGAGGTCGCCTATCCCCTGGTCGAGCTGCTGCTCCCCGAGCTTGAGGAATTCCTGACGTACGTCTGGCGGCGCCAGCTCGCGGCGTCGACCAGCCGCGTCGTACGGTCCGACGACGAGGAGGCGGTGGACCGCCGCCTCGCGGTCGGCTTCGCCGACCTGGTGGGCTTTACGCGCCTCACGCGGCGGCTGGAGGAGGAGGAACTCGGCGAGCTCGTCGAGGCCTTCGAGACCACGGCCGCCGACCAGGTGCACGCCCACGGGGGCCGGCTGATCAAGACTCTTGGCGACGAGATTCTGTTCGTGGCCGATGATCCCGGCACGGCAGCGGAGATCGGGCTGCGGCTCATCGAGACGATGACCGGTGACGAGACGATGCCGGCCCTCCGGGTGGGTATGGCCTTCGGCACGGTCACGACGAGGATGGGCGACGTCTTCGGGACGACTGTGAACCTTGCGAGCCGGCTGACGTCGATAGCGCCCCGGGATGCCGTCCTGGTCGACGGTGAGCTGGCGCAGGCGCTCGGTGAGAGCGGCGACGCGCCTGTGTCGGAGGTCGACGTGGAGGCCGGCTCCGAGGACAAGTACCGCTTCGCCCTCCAGCCGATGTGGCGCCGCCCGGTGCGTGGGCTCGGCGTCGTCGAACCCTGGCTCCTGTCCCGCCGAGGCTGACTCTACGATGACCGTGGTTCGTGGTTCACGGTCGTTAACCAACCCCGGAGGATGGGCGGCGGATGTCGGAGCAGCGGGTGTCGGAGCAGCGGTTCGGTGAGTTCGTGGCGGTGCGGAGCCACGGGGAGCACGGGCGGGTGGCGGAGCTGGTCCTGGACCGTCCGAAGGCGATGAATGCCGTGTCGACGGCGATGGCGCGGGCTATCGGGGAGGCGTGCGCGGCCCTGGCGGGCGATCGTGGTGTGAGCGCGGTGGTGCTGAGCTCCACGCATGAGCGGGCGTTTTGTGTGGGTGCCGATTTGAAGGAGCGGAATTCCTTTACCGAGGCTGACTTGGCGCGGCAGCGCCCCTATGCCCGGGCGGCGTACACGGGGGTGCTCGAGCTGCCGATGCCGACGGTGGCGGCTGTGCACGGCTTTGCGCTGGGCGGCGGCTATGAACTGGCGCTTGCGTGCGACGTGATCGTGGCTGACGCGACGGCGGTGGTGGGGCTGCCGGAGGTGACGGTCGGGGTGATCCCGGGTGGGGGCGGGACGCAGTTGCTGCCGCGGAGGGTGGGGTCGGCGCGGGCGGCGGAGCTGATCTTTACGGGGCGGCGGGTTTCTGCTGCGGAGGCTCTGGGGTTGGGGCTGGTGGACGTGGTGGCGGAGGAGGGCGCGGACCGTACGGAGGCGCTGGCGCTGGCCGGCCGGATCGCGGCGAACTCGCCGGTGGGGCTGCGGGCGGCGAAGCGGGCGCTGCGGTTGGGGCAGGGTGTGGATTTGCGGGCGGGGCTGGAGATCGAGGACGCGGCGTGGCGGACGACGGCGTTCTCCGGGGACCGGGCGGAGGGTGTGGCGGCGTTCAATGAGCGGCGTGCGCCTGTGTGGCCGGGGGAGTAGCCGGCGCCGGTGCCGGTCCGGGGCCTCCGGGGCTGGGGGTCCTGGACCGACATATTTACGTGCGTGACGGGCCCCCGCTGCCTCACCCGGCATGCCGCACACAAATATGCGGAGCGTCCAGAACCCCCACCCCTGCGACCCCGGACCTCCCCGCCGTTGTTGGCTGGCGGGTGGGTGGGTGCTGCCTCGGTCGTGCCGTTGTTGGCTGCCGGGTGGGTGGGTGCTGCCCGGACTTCCCCGCCGTCGTTGGCTGCGGCGCAGCCGTTCTGCTGGGCCGGATGGAGCGCGCCCGAGTGGCCGGGGGAATGGGGGGTGGCCGCGTGCCGCGTGCCTATAGCGGGGCGGTGGTTCAAAATGGTGCAAACGCCCCGCGCGGGGAGTAAGCCTGAGGTGCGTGCTTGACGGTCGACGGCCGGCGCGGATCTGCGGTGGCGGGTCGGCGAGTGAGCCGAAGTGGAGCGGCTGCTGTCGAAATGGGGGCACTCTCCCCCAGACTCCGTCCGGGGGGACCCCCACCAGCCTTCGGCCGGGTGGGACCCCCACCCAGCGGAAGCGCTGGGGGAGAGAACGCGCGGAGACTGCGGGGAACGAGCAGTCGAGCACGATCGACCGTCGGCACTGGCTGAGCGAAACGGAGGCGAACCGAGCCTTGAAAAGAGAGGGAGATCGGCTGCGGGCCGTCGCTGAGCTTGCGCGGGCGGTGGCGGCGGCGAGGTCGCCGATGGAGGCGGTGGCGGCGGCGGCGACGTCGGCGCGGGTGGCGCTGGGCGGGTCGATGTCGGCGGTGTCGCGGTGGGAGCGGGACCGGGGGCGGCTGCGGGTGCTGGTCAATGACGGGGAGCTGGCGGAGGGGGAGGAGCCGCAGCCGAGGAATGAGGTGTACTCCGTCGCGGATTTCCCGGAGATCGTGGAGTTCCTGCACGGCCGGTGGACGGAGGGCGGCGAGCCGCATGCCTGGGTCGAGACGGCGGACGGGCCGGCCGATGAGGGGGCGTACTGCCATCAGCGGGTGGCCGCGTTGCGGCGGCGGGGGCGGTCGTCGTGTGTGGTGGCACCGATCCTGCTGCACGGGTTGGCGTGGGGTGAGCTGTATGTCGCCCGGGCTGGGGGACAGCCGGTGTTCGACAAGGCGGACGCGGAGTTCGCCACGGTGCTGGCGGCGCTGATCGCGGCCGGGATCGCGCAGACGGAGCGGCTGGCGGAGGTACGGAGGCTCGCCTTTACGGACCCGTTGACGGGGCTGGCGAACCGGCGGGCGGTGGATGCGCGGCTGGAGGCGGCCATTGAGCGGCACCGGGAGGAGGGGACGGCGGTCAGTTTGGTGGTGTGCGACCTGAACGGGCTGAAGAGGGTGAATGACGAGCTCGGGCATGCGGTCGGGGACCGGTTGCTGGTGGGGTTCGGGTCGGTGCTGTCGCTGTGCGGGGCGGAGCTTCCGGAGAGTCTGGTGGCGCGGCTGGGCGGGGACGAGTTCTGTCTGCTGGCGGTGGGCCACAAGGCGGCGGAGGTGGTGCGGGCGGCGGAGGAGCTGTGCGACCGGGCGAAGTGGCTGGGGCTGGGGGATGGGGTCGCGGTGGGCGTTGCTTCTACGGATGCCGATATCGGGCCGGTGACGTCGGGGCGGCGGCTCTTCCGGCTGGCGGACGCGGCGCAGTACCGGGCGAAGGCGCTGCGGTCGGACCGGCCGGTCGTGGCGGGGGTGGGGGCGCCGGAGGATCCGGTCGTACGGCTGGCTGACGAGCCGCCCGCGCGGGAGAACGAGCGGCGCCGGTTCCGGGGACGTGACTAGAGGTTGGTCATTCCTGGGGCTGTGCCCCGTACCTCTGCGCCCCGGCTCAAAGAGGTGACAGCTCGCGATTCAGTGCCTAAGGTGCGTGAATATGGATATGCATAACGTGGTCATCGGGGCCGGCGGGGTCGCCGCGGAGGATGTGCTGGCGGTGGCGCGGGGTAACGCGCGCGTGGAGCTGTCGGCGGAGGCGCTGGCCGGGATCGGGGCAGCGCGGGAGGTGATCGAGGCGCTGGCGGCGAAGCCGGAGCCGGTCTACGGGGTGTCGACGGGCTTCGGGGCGCTGGCGGTGCGGCATATCAGC
>NZ_RJVR01000030.1 GCF_003999195.1 Streptomyces soli | reverse complement strand
CAGCTGGCCGTGGACCTCTGTCGGATATTCGCATACCACACCAACGACGCCGTTCCCGGGAAGCAACGTGTTGTTTTTTGACGGCTTCGGTGGACCACGCAGGTCTGTGTGATCGCTTGCGGCCACACGGTCGCGATGGCGTCGGGCAGGCCCTTCAGCCCGTCGCAGACCAGCATGAGCACGTCCTCGACGCCGCGGTTCTTAACCTCGGCGAAGACACGCAGCCAGTGCTTGGCGCCCTCACCGCCGTCGCCGGCCCAGATTCCCAGGATGTCGCGGTGTCCCTCGACCGTCACGCCCATGACCACGTAGACCGGACGGTTCGCGACCTGCCCGTCCCGGATCTTGACGTTGATGGCGTCCACGAACAAGACCGGGTAGACGCGGTCGAGGGGCCGGTTCTGCCACTCGGCCATGCCTTCCATGACCTTGTCGGTGATGTTCGAGATCGTCTGCTTCGACACCTCCGCGCCGTAGACCTCGGCCAGGTGGGCCGAGATCTCTCCGTGCGTGAGGCCCTTCGCGGACAAGGACAGCACCATCTCGTCGACGCCGGTCAGGCGCCGCTGGCGCTCATCCGCGCGGATGAAGATCGTCTGAAGCGCCACGTTCCGGTCGATCGGGAGTAGGTGCTGTTTCGATGGGTGCCGGCGTCCTCTGACCATCGCCGGAGGCGACAACGGTCCAGGTCACGAAGGCTCCGGGGGTGCGGCGACCGCAGTGGTGCGAGCAACGACCTCCCGGAAGGTGGGAATTCCCAGGTCGACAGCCTCCTGCGTCCGAGCGATCTGCGCGTCGAGTTGGGCGAGCTTCTCCTCGGCGTGGGTCAGGCTGCTCCGCAGTCCTTCGATCTCGCCGAGCCAGCCCTCGCGTTCGGCTTCCAGGATGCGCGCGAGGAGGTTGTCGCGGATCTCGACGAGCCGCGGCCGTTCTGTCGCGTGAACGATTAGGACGGGGCATCGGACGCAGGCTTCTCTGAACTACGCAGGCAGCATGACTCTTGGGATGGGGATCAGCGCTGCCAGAGGAACGCGGCCTCGCTGCAGGGCTGGCAGTTGAAGAGGTAACCGCGGCCCCCGCCCCCGAAGTTCGCGGAGGTGGCGAAGTCGTAACCCTCCTCTAGCTCGGCCGTGAACGTCATGCGGGTGGCGCACGAGGGACAGTCGGGGGTCTCGTCCCCTTGGAGCCAGCCAGGCTCGCCGCCCAGCCGACCGAGGACCGGCTCCTCCGTGGGTTTGTCAGCGGGATGAAGGCGCAGAGCGGTGACTGCGCCCAGCAGCGTCTCGCCATCGACCGGGACAGTGGCCGGGGTGAGCTCACCGGAGAACAGGTAGGCGCGGTTAGCGCCGGCGGTGGCGTCCCAGTCGTCGCACATCCCGGGATCGTTCTGGCAGAAGAACACCGCGACCACGCCGATGGCGAGGGGCAGATGGGCGAGGAACTGCATGGTCCCATCGCACTCGCGGCACTTCGGCCAGACGAATTCACCCGGGACGAGCGGGACTCCACCGGTGCGCGGAGTGGGCGCGTCGGCAGTGGTCTCCCCGTCGTAGATCAGTAGCATGGCCACAGACTAGGGTCAGCCCTTTGGGTCAGGTAGCTGGGTCGGATTTTCACTGCGGGCGGCGATCTGGCCGAAGGTCGGCATGCCGAGACTAACGGCCGTCGATCGACGGGCAGCTTCGGTGCCGAGCTGAGCCAGCTTGTCCTGGGCGCCGGCGAGGCTGACCTGGAGTCCTTCGACTTCGCCGAGCCAGCCTTCCCGCTCGGCTTCGGTGATGCGGGCGATCAGGTTGTCGCGGATGTCGTCCAGCCGTGCCCGTTGGGCCGGATCCGGTCGTAGGAGTGAGCATCTGACACAAGTTTAACCGAACTGATCTTGAAGCGGCTTCTTCGCATCGCGGCCGCTGCCCGTTGACTGAAGGTGACCATAGAGATTCTCGTGCTGATGTGAGGTGCGGCGTGTCGCGTGCTTTTAGGGCAGAAGGAGGACGCGGCCAAGCTGGGACCGGTCTTCGAGTAGGCGGTGTGCTGCGGCTGCCTCGGCGAGCGGGAGGCGGGCGTGCACGGCCGTGTGCAGTTGCCCGGCAGTCGAGTATTCGGCGACCTCGGTCATTTCTCGGCGGGCCTGCTCGGGGTCGGCCGCGCGCCATGCGATGAGCGAGAACCCGGCCACGGACTTCAGGGCGAAGAGGTTGATGACAGGCAGGCTGGTCAGCTCGCCGCTCGCAGCTCCGTAGATGACGATCCGGCCGAACGGAGCCAGTACGTCGAAGCTCCGCTGCAGGGTCTCGCCGCCGACGGAGTCGAGAACGACGTCTACGCCTCGCGGCGCGGCCTTGCGGACCTGGTCGGGCCAGTCGCTGTCCGTGTAGTCGATGGCGGTGTCGGCGCCGCACTTGCGGGCGAAGTCGAGTTTGGCCGGTGAGCCGGCGGTGGCGATGACCGTGCCGGCGCCGAGTAGTTTGGCGAGTTGTACGGCCAGGTGGCCGATGCCGCCGGCCGCGGCGTGGATCAGTACCGTCTCACCCGGCGCAAGCCGGCCGGTACGCAGGGTCCGGAGTGCAACCGGGGCGCCCATGGGCAGCATGCTGGCTGCACCGAGGTCGAGTCCGTCGGGTATCGGGGCGAGCCATTGCGCGTCGGCGACGATGTAGTCGGCGAACGCGTCCTCGGCCAGCCCTGCGACTCGTCGGCCGACCTGCTGTGTGTCGACGCCAAGTCCGACGGCTTCGACGGTGCCCACCACGTCGCCGGTGAGTTTGCCGGGCAGGGGACGCTGGAAGATCGCCCCGCTGGACGGCCCGCGCCGGAACTTGGTGTCGACGAAGTTGGCCCCGATCGCCTCGGCCCGGATGAGCACCTGGCCCGGCCCCGGCGTGGGGATTTCGGCCTCCTCGATCGTGAGGACGTCCGGATCGCCGTATTCGTAGTAGCGGACTCGTCGCATGATGACTCTCCTGAGGGGCCAACGGGCAAGGGGTGCCACCGCCGGCAGCTAAAGTGGACTTCCGGTCAGCTTCGGCGACCGTACTGGACCGTCAGTTCAGTTGTCCATGAGGGGTGAGGACTCGATGACAGAAGGCCGCCGCGAACGTGCCGACGCGGCACGAAATCGGCACGCGATCCTGCTGGCGACCGAGAAACTCCTGGCGCGGCACCGGCCCGAGCAGATCTCGATGGAACAAGTCGCCGCCGCAGCCGGCGTCGGCAAGGGCACGGTCTTCCACCGCTTCGGCAACCGCATGGGCCTTATGCGGGCACTGATGGCAGAACGGGCCCTTGCCCTGCACGAAGCCGTCACGACAGGGCCACCGCCGCTGGGCCCGGGTGCCCCGTCACGAGAGCGCCTCCTCGCCTTCCTCGACGCCGTCGTTGGCGTGGTAGCCCGCAACAAGGGACTCCTGGCCGCGCTCGGCCACGCCGTGACGACAGCACACAAGCCTGAGGAGGATCCGCGCAGCGCGCACCCCGTCTACCAGTTCTGGCACGGCCACATCACCTCGCTGATCAGCCAGGAGCGTTCGGACCTGGACGCCGAACTCCTGGCCCATATCCTGCTCGCCACCCTGCACAGCGACCCGATCCTGCGCCTGCTGGAGCAGGGCGACGGCCAGCGCCTCGCCGATTCGCTGCGCACCCTAGTGACCGCCTTGCTCAACGCCTCGGCGGGCAGAACCGAGCCGAGGAACGGCCGCCACCCGAACGCCCCGCAGCGGTGAGTATCCAGCGGCGCGCCGACCGCGCTTCGCGAGCCGAAGGTCGGGCGAGCCTCAATCCATCGACGTGGATTGAGGTAGGTTGCGGCAGGTTGAAGCCGCTGGTTTGTTCAGCTTTTCCTGTCAGGCCCGACTCGCCGAGGAGGTCAGCCAGGCGGCAGAAGGCGGCCCTGCGCTTCGCTGTCCGGTGATCAGGATCCCGTCGGCGCTCAGTCCTCGGAGTCCGTGCTGCTTCGTCCGGCATCGCGGCGGCAGTCGGGCAAGCGATCCGTGGTCCTCTGGGTGAAGGAGTCGATGAAGTGAGCGTGGCGGGCTTCATCGGCGACCAGGGGACCGAGCATGGCGTCCCGCACGCGGTGACCTGCCGGGCCTTGGAAGTGTCCGAGTCCTGGTTCTACAAGTGGAGGCGCCGACCCTAGGAGCCGATGAAACGCGAGGTCAGGCGGACTGTGCTGGCCGAACGGATCACGGTGCTGTTCGAGAAGTCGAAGCGGACCTACGGCTCGCCGAGGATCATGCTGGACCTGTGGGCCGAGGGCTGGCAGGTCAGCAAGAACACGGTGGCGCAGATCATGGCCGAACTCGGTCTGGAGGGGCGCAAGCGCCGCAAGCCGCACTCACTGACGAAGCAGGGCAAGCGGAAGGCCGCCCCTGACCTGGTGGGACGCCGCTTCAACGCGGTCGCGCCGAACGTCTTGTGGTGTGGTGACATGACCGAGATCGAGACCGGCGAGGGCAAGCTGTACCTCGCCACGGTCCTGGACCTGTTCTCGCGCCGGATGTTGGGCTACGCCATGAGCGACCACCACGACACAGTACCGATGTCGTATACGACATCACCGTGAGACTAGCGCGTGGGTGCTGCTGCTCAGCGCCTCGTCTCGTACCTGGTCAGGACCACGCCGCCGGGAAACGTCCGCGTCTCCACCAGGTTCAGGTTCACCCAGCTGTCCAGCGCGGTGAAGAACGGCGTGCCGCTGCCCACCAGGACCGGATAGGCGGCGATCGCGTACTCGTCGATCAGCCCGGCGCGCATGGCCGCCCCGGCGAGCGTTGCGCCGCCGATGTTCATTGGGCCGCCGTCCTCGGCCTTGAGCCGGGTGATCTCGGCGATCGCGTCGCCGGTGACCAGGCGGGTGTTCCAGTCGACCTTGTCGATCGTCGAGGAGAACACCACCTTCGGCGTGTCCCGCCAGTTCCGCGCGAACTCGATCTCCGCCGGGGTGGCGTTGGGCTGCTGGTCGCCGGTCGGCCAGTAGGAGCTCATCGTCTCCCACAGCTTGCGCCCATACAGCGACAGGCCACTCGCCTGCTCGTGGTCGAGCCACCACTGGAACAGTTCGTCGCTCGGCGGTCCGCTCCAGCCGATGTCGTCGCCGGCCGCGGCGATGTAGCCGTCCAGGGTCAGGTTCATGCCGTAGATCAGTTTCCGCATGGCTCAGCCTTCCGTTCGTGGGTGTCCGGCGTATAGACCAGCGCGGCGCGGGAAACTCATCGGTGCGCGATCTGGGCTCGCCGGTAGCCCTCGTGCTCGGGGCTCAGCGTGGTGTACTCGGCCGACTCGGACAAGCCGCCTGATCTCGACCTCGCCCTCGCGAGGAAATGCCACGGATTTGAGACTGATCATGGGTGACAAGGCCGTGAGACAGCCAAGAACGCCCAGGTCACGCAAGATCGACATGTCACGAGCGGCGAGACCCTACACTCGCTGTAGGGTCTCAAATTTCGTGTCGGAATCTCACGGCTGGTGCCGGATGGAAGTCGGATCCGACGTGGCGCTGAGACATGCAGGTGTCCTGTCGCGCTGAAACTGTCGGATTCCCACTCGTTCTCGTTCGTGCTGTCGGATTCTCTTTCGTGGCCTCTGCGCGGCTGCCCGCTCTCACTCCAGTGGCTGGTCAGGGCTCCGGCGGATCAGAAGCCGGGTGCGTACGACCTGGTTCGCACTCGTATACTCGTGCGAGCTCATGGAGGGGGAGGTGGAGACAGTGAAGCTTGCTGAGGCACTGGCAGAACGTGCGGAGGCGACGCGCCGTGTAGAACAGCTGCGAGCGCGCGTCGTCAGCAGCGCGCGGTACCAGGAAGGGGAGACACCCGCCGAGGATGCAGCTCAGCTGTTGGCCGAGGCCGGTGAGGTGCTGAACGCTCTGGAAACGTTGATCCGGCGGATCAACCGGACTAACGCCACCGTGGAGATGGGTCCGGACGGCACGCTCACCGATGCCCTCGCACGCCGGGACGTCCTGCGGTTGCGTCACTCCGTGGTCACCGCAGCGGCGGACGCGGCGGCGGGTCAGGGCGAGCGGGGATACGGCCGGCAGCTTCGGTCCGAGTTGATGATGCTTTCCGCGCTTCCGGTCGCGGAACTGCGCGGTCAGGCGGATGCACTCGCCCGGGAGATCCGCGAGGTCGATGTGCGGATCCAGCGTACGAACTGGGAGGTCGATCTGCTGGACTGAGCAGTCCAGCAGGCTGGGACGATGTGGAGCAGGTAGCAGCTTCGGAGGCGTGCACACACCGAGGGCTGGCGGTTTTCCAGCCCACTCCTGGCGCGTGAAGAGCAACGCGGGGGTTCGACTCCCCATCAACAGTGCAGCTCAGCACCGCGTACAGGTAAAGGTGCACATCGCACAGCACATCACCACGTGCAGATCCGAGGCGGCGAGGGCGGGTTCGGGGCTTTCCACATCGCAGCACCATGGAGAACGGCGATCTCCGGCGGATACTGTTGGCGATTTTGGCGGCGCTCCTGTCATCTATCGCGAACGAGACTTCCGCGAAAGCCAGGTCGATTTGAGAACGCTGGCCACAGGTGGTCTCAAACGACCTGGCAACCGCGCTGGTCAGCAACCCACCACACACCAGACGCAGTGCGACAGGACAGCAGGTCGCGCCTGTGCCTCGTTCGCGTTGAACGCCGACGCCTGGAAGGCCAAGCGGCCGCGCCGGGAACAGCCGGTCCGGCCGGCACGGTTGCATCGACCGAGGGACCGGCGCCGCACGGGCGGGGAACACGGAGACCACAAGGTCGTCCGCCCCACCAGGATCCGGGCCCCAGGATCGCGGTACGCCCGCCGCGCACTCGGACCAAGACGTATTTCTGCAGGAGGACTGTTTCATGACTGACCGGCCCTTGACGCTCATGGCAGTACACGCCCACCCCGACGACGAGGCCACCGGAACCGGAGGGGTCCTCGCGCGATACGCGGCGGAAGGCATCCGCACGGTTCTCGTGACGTGTACCGACGGCGGTTGCGGTGACGGACCGGGAGGGGTCAAGCCGGGCGATCCCGGGCACGATCCGGCGGCCGTCGCCTTGATGCGCCGTCAAGAACTCGAGGCGAGCTGTGACGTCCTGAAGGTCAGCCATCTGGAGATGCTGGACTATGCCGACTCCGGGATGACGGGCTGGCCGAGCAACGACGCCCCCGGATCCTTCTGGCAGACCCCCGTGCAGGAAGGCGCCGCCCGACTTGCGGAACTCATGCGGCACTACCGACCTGATGTGGTCGTCACCTACGACGAGAACGGCTTCTACGGCCACCCCGACCACATCCAGGCCCACCGCATCACGATGGCGGCGCTGGACATGACCGCGCTGACACCGAAGGTGTACTGGACCACGATGCCCCGCTCGATGATGCAGCGGTTCGGCGAGATCATGCGCGAGTTTCATGAGGACATGCCGGAGCCCGATCCTGCCGAGGCCGCCGCGATGGCCGAGATCGGCCTCCCCGACGATGAGATCACCACGTGGGTGGACACCACCGCATTCAGCGGTCAGAAGTTCGATGCGCTGGCCGCGCACGCCAGTCAGGGCGAGAACATCTTCTTCCTCAAGATGGGCAAGGAGAGGTTCGGCGAGTTGATGGGCATGGAGACCTTCGTACGTCTCCAGGACGCCACCGGCGCAGCCGTACCCGAGAACGATCTCTTCGCCGGACTGCGCTGATCCGCCCGTCCGACCGGCCGGGAAAGCGTGTCGACCGCACGGCGCGATCGAGCGGGTCACACACCCGGAGGCTTGTCCACGCGAGTTCCGCTCCGGCAGCCCGCGTCCAGGCCCTCGCCGGCGGCGTCGACGCGTGCCCGCACTTCCGACCCGACACCGCGCTCGTTCCCAAACCACCAGGCAACCGCACAGGTGGGAGACCTGCGGGCTGCTGACTCGGAAGGTGCGCGACAGCCCAGGTCACAAGCCCGGCGGTCTGCTCCGATCAAGACAGACCGCCGAGGAAGCGACACGAAGCTGAGGCTCCGATGTCCGACACGCCGTGAGGCAACGGAAGAAGCAGCAGGTCACGAGGGCGGTCTCCGACACCAACCGCGAGACCCTACACTCATCGCGATCCTGTGCGAGCTGTCCGAGGACACCGACCCGCCCGGTGGGTTCATGGCGTCCCTCGCGCAGCTGCTCACCGTCGCCGCGCAGCGAGCCGGGCAGATCGAGCGCGACCGCGACGGCGACGCATCGTGCCCGCTGCACGAGGCCGCCGCCCTCCTCACCGACAACGCCGGGCAGCGCCTGATCTGGGCAGCCCGCGCCCTCCACCCGCAAGGAGACCTCGTATGACCTCGCTGATTTACCCGGAACTGCCGGAAAACGGCCTGGTGGTGCTCATCGGCGCCTCCGGGGCCGGGTAGAGCATGCTGGCCGGCACCTGGCCCGCCACTCAGGTCCTCTCGCTCGATGCCCTGCGCGGCCAGGTGAGTGATGACTTCTCTGTCAAGTTCAGCCTGTTGAGCAAGAGCTGACCGGAGCCTCTGATCTATCGAGCTCGACAACGGCGAGAACCTCTGCGACCTCGAGAGGTCAGGCACGGAGTAGGTCGGTCGAGACAGTCCAGAGGCGCTTGGCGGTGGCGGGATCGAGCGCCCATTCCTTGACACCGTGCGGGTGCTGCGCGAGTTCGGCGTCGTTCGGCACGGTGTAGGCCTCTTGTGCATCGTCGAGGTAGTGGCCTCCGGAGTGAGCGAACTCGGGGGCGACGGCCGCGACGATGCTGGTGGCGGCCCCTTGCTCGACCGTCTTATAGGTGAAGACTCCGGCGGCCTCGGCCGCGTCGAGCGACTCCTTCTGTTCTGTTGTGAAGTTCCGCTGCAGTCCCGTCGCGATACCGCCGGGGTTCCCCGCATTGGCGACGATGCCATCGGACGCCCAGAGACGGGTCGCCTCGACGGCGAAGAGAGAGTTCGCCGTCTTCGACTGTGCGTAGGCAATCTGCGGGTCGTAACTGCGACGCTCGAAGTGGGGGTCGTCGAAGTCGATGCCGGAACGCATGTGCGCCGTCGAACTGACCGAGACGATCCGTGCTCCGTCGCGGTCGGCCGCTCCCAGGGCCAGGGCGTCATGAAGGCCGGTGGCCAGGGCGAAGTGGCCCAGATGGTTTGTCGCGAATTGCAGCTCCCAGCCCTCATGCGTTCGTTCGAGGCCACCGGTGACCACGCCAGCGTTGTTGATCAGCAGGTGAAGCGGGCCGCGCCACGCGTCGACGAATCGTGTGACGGACGTCCTGTCAGCAAGGTCGAGCCGGACGACTCGGGGACGGATCCCTTCGGTCGACTTCGCGATCGTCTCAGCGACGGCGTTACCCGCAGTCGTGTTCCGGACGGCGAGCGTCACTTCCGCCCCGGCAGCGGTCAACGCACGAGCCGTCTCGATCCCGAGTCCGGAGGAAGCTCCCGTCACGATCGCGCGGACGCCGGCGAGGTCGACGCCTCGCAGCACCTCGTCCGCGGTGCTGAGGGCAGTGAAGGGGGTGGAGATGAGTGCGCGAGTCATGCACCGACTATACGAACTAGACTTGATTTGTATAGCTCGGTTCTCGCTCGTATGCTCGTTCCATGAGCAGTCCCGATGCTGGCCACCCGCCGTCGACAGTCGCCGATACCGACCGCCGGACCCTGGTTCTGGACTCCGCCATGGTCACGTTCGCGCGATTCGGTTACCGGAAGACCTCGATGGAGGAAGTGGCGCGGGCGGCGCACATCTCCCGGCCCGGGCTCTACTTTCTCTTCTCCTCGAAGGAGACTCTGTTCCGTGCCGCGGTAACCCAGGCCCTGGAGCGGGACATCACAGTGGTCAAACACGTCCTGGCCGACACCGGCCGCCCCCTTCCAGAGCGCCTCGTCGAAGCGTTCGACCAGTGGGTAGGCCGCTACATCGGCCCGCTGACGCGCGACGTCGCGGCGGTCATCGAGGACAACCCCGACCTCCTCGGAGAGATCGTCGAAACCACGCCGCGACGTTTCGAGGAATTGATCACAGACGCAATCGCCGTCGAGTCAGGACAAGACGCGGCCCCCTTAGTCGCACAGACGATGATCAGCGCATCGATCGGCCTCAAGCATCAGGCCGCATCACGGGAGTTCTACCTCGATCGGCTGAAGGTCGCTATCGATCTCCTGGTGCGCTAAAAACGCTCCCGGTCTCCCGTAGGACCGCGGTCTCGGACGGCGACGGGCCAGCCGCCCGTCGAGGCCGACTCGGCAGCTCACGTAAGGCCTGCACGCCCCGGGCCCGGCCTGGTGGCGCTGCACCGGCTGCCGCGACCACAGCGGCACCCTCGCCCAGGACTTCCTCCGCATCGGTGACGACGCCACCGAACACGCCAGCACCTGCCGTGCGCTGCCCGCTCCCCCGGCCGTGGCCTGACGGACGTTCCGTGCCGCCCCGACCCCGTACATCCGGGGCGGGGCGGCACGGTGGTCCCTCAACCACACACGGAAGGAGATGGACGTCATGACACAGCTGCCCCGTTATGAGGTCGACGTCCCGATACACCAACTCAACGGACCAGGCCCGGCGCGGTCATCACGTCTTCACTGGCCGCGCCGCCGGACACAGCGAGGCCCTGGCCGCCGCGCACAGCGCCTACGACAGGGCCGTGCAGTACGTGTCCGCCGGCCGTCCGGTCCCGGACGACTCCAGCGACGGATGGGCCGTTCACGGCCTGCGTCCCGACTGGGCCCTGGACTGGCACAAGGCCACCACGAAGGCGTGGGTCCGCTGCAGAGCTTCTGCACCCCGACTCAGCGCCGGGAGACGGCACGGCGCAGCCTGCCATCGGCCCGGAGCGAGCCTGCGAAGTCACCACGCTGACATGAAGGATGGACTGGGTCCCGGGCCGCTCCCCCGGGCCCAATCCACCCCGGCCGCCGCAGAGAGAAGCCTCATCATGGATGATCTGATCGCCCGCTGGGCGACTGGCCACGGCCTGGTCGTGGAACTCTGGACCCCGCCTCCGACCCCCTCGCCGTGTTCGACCCCATGGGCCCGGGCGGCCCCCGGCTCCAGCAGGATGAAACGGTCTTCAGGCATGAGCGTGGCCCTCCTTGAAGGGCAAAGTTAGAAGCGGAGTCCGGTACCGGACAGGTGTGGACAGGGGAGCGCTCAGCTTGTCAAACCTTCAACGCCCGCCGGCCGCAAGCCGCGCGCCGACGCAGAGCGCTTCCGTGCCTGAGTGCTGGCCGCAGCGCGTGCGTTGCTCGCGCGCCGTGGCGACGATGTCCAGATGCCCGAGGTGGTGTGCGCCGGTCCGAGGCGGCCGGGATCATTTCTTGCCGCTGAACGCCTCCTTCCGGATGATGTCGAGGAAGCTCGGGGTGCCTTCCGTGGTGCGCACATCGATGAAAGCGCGCACATGACGGTTGCCGACTGCCTGGTGCAGCAGTGCGTTTCCGAGATCGGCACGCGAGGTGAACCGGCCGGGAAGGCGCGATGTGGCCACCCGGTAGTCACTGACGGCATTCGTGTCGAAGAGACCGCCGGGGCGGATGATTGTCCACTCGTGGTCGCTCTCGCGCACGATCATTTCCATGCGCCGCATGTCGTCGTACACGGTGCGCCCCATGAAGCGCGCGATGGAGGGCTCGAGGACCTTCCGGAAGAAGAAACCTTCGCCGGGTGCTTCCACATCGAAGAGTACGGTCGAGGTTACGCAGACCAGGCGTCGGACGCCGTGTTTCGTCATGGCCTGCGTGATGTGGGTGATGCCCGCGGAATACACCGTGACGGGGCTTCGGCGGTAGGGAACCCCGAGGGCCGAGATCACCGCTTCCTGCCCGGCCACGGTGCGTTCGACCGCGGCGGGGTCCAGCACATCCGCACCGACCACCCGCAGTCGCGGATCGCTCAGCGGGAAGGCCTCGGGCCGGCGCGTGACGGCGGTGACCGTGTGTCCTTCGGCGATTGCCTGCTCGGTGGCCTGCCGCCCGGTCGGTCCGTTTGCCCCGAATATGACGAGCTTCACGTGCTTGCCCCTCTCATGCGGATGACCCTGCCGTGGGCTTGACGGCGCTCACGGTCTCGTCGTCAAAGACGGTCTTGCCATCTAGGAGGGCCCTGCGGCGGCGAGTGTGACATCCCGGAATCGGGTGAGACGTGGACCACACTTTCGGGCGGATGTCACACTCTGAGCAGTGCGGCACATCTCAGGAGGGAGCGCGTTACAGGAGGCACGAATGTCCGACAGCCCCGCGAAGAGTGCGGCGGAGAGCCCGGCGGAGAGTGCGGCGAGCAGCCCGGCGGCCACCGCGACGCAGGTGTACGTTGGCCACCGCGAGCTGCTGTTCTCCGTCGTCTACAACATGCTCGGCAGCGTCGCCGACACCGAGGACGTACTCCAGGAGACATGGCTGTCGTGGGCGGGCAAGGGCCGCCGCTCGCCGATGGCGAAGATCGACAACCCGCGCGCCTATCTGGTGCGGATAGCGGTGAACCACGCGCTCACCCGGCGGGCCGTCGTCAGCCGGCGCCGCGAGACCTATATCGGGCCGTGGCTGCCCGAACCACTGGCCACCGGTGCCGGCGCCCGAACCGACGCGGCCGACCGGGCGCTGCGCACCGAATCGGTGTCGATGGCGCTACTGGTGATCTTGGAGACCCTCACCCCCTTGGAACGGGCGGTGTTCGTCCTCAATGAGGTGTTCGGCTACGCCCACACCGAGATCGCGGACATCCTCGACCGCAGTCCGCCCGCCGTGCGCCAGCTCGCCCACCGCGCCCGCGAGCATGTCCATGCCCGCCGCCCCCGCTACCAGGCTCACCCGCGCATCCAGCAGCAGGTGACCGAGCGATTCATCGCCGCGGCGCTCGGCGGCGACGTCGGCGCCCTCATGGAGATCCTGGCGCCGGAGGTGACCCTGTGGACCGACGGCGGAGGAAAGACGCGGTCGGCCCTGCGGCCGATCCACGGCCGGGAGAAGGTCGCCCGTCTGCTGGCCGGCTACGCCTCCCACCCCCCGGAGGGGCTCGATGTCCGATACCAGAGCGTCAACGGTGACCCGTCAGCGGTGATTTTCGCGGGCGAGTCCCCCTACGCTGTGATGGTCATGGATCTGACCCCGCAGGGCGGCCAGGTTTCCGGCGTCTACCTCGTCACCAACCCCGACAAACTCTCGGGGGTCCTGCGGGATGAGGACGCACCGCCGGGCAGCGGGGCTGCGGGATGAACACGCTGGCTGCCCCAGCCCGTCGACTCGGCCACCCAGGATCTCCACCTCATCGCGGCACGCGACGACGCTGGCGCCCCGGCGGCGGAACCCACCCCCGTGATCCTGGACGGGGAAGCCACCAGCTGCCGCTCCTCGGCCTGGCCAGAACCGTCGGCATCTGGACGAAAAGCCCAGGCGACCCGGAGCGGAGTGCCCTGGCTCAGCGCGCCCCGGACACGTCAGACCCTCGGGCTCTGCCCAGGGCCTGGTCCGCCTGCCTGGATGGCCAGTCCGATGCGGAGGCGCTTGCGCAGCGTTTCGGCGGAGATCGGCCGCTGGTGCAGTTCCCAGTGACGAGCATCCTCCCACCGGGTGTGCTCTAGTGCAGCGATTCATAAGTCCTTCGGCGGGCTGACGGTGACTTTCCGTGATCGTCAGGCCGCCTGGAGGTAGGTGTCCTGGTGTGCCTGCTCGCGC
>NZ_RJVR01000283.1 GCF_003999195.1 Streptomyces soli | reverse complement strand
CGGCCCTGCGGCTCGCCCTGCTGGCCGCACGGCACGGCCAGCTCGCCGACGCCCAGGCCTGGTGCGCCCGGGCCGCGCAGTGCCGCCCCGCGGAGGTCGCGGAGCGTGCGGCGCGGCTCGCGGACGCGCTGCGGCAGGAGCTGTCCGCGTAACGGTGGGGGTCCCGCCCCCACCGTGGCAGGACCAACGAGAACGACAAGAGGGCCCGGAACCGAAGTTCCAGGCCCTCTTCGCAGTAGCGGGGACAGGATTTGAACCTGCGACCTCTGGGTTATGAGCCCAGCGAGCTACCGAGCTGCTCCACCCCGCGTCGTTGTGTCTTTACTCTAACCCACCCCCGCTGAGCAGCGCAAATCCGCTCAGCGGGAGGCTCAACGGCAGTCCGGGCACAGGCCCCGGTAGGTGACCTCGACATCGGCGATGGCGAAGCCGAAGCGCTCACCGTCGGGCAGGTCGAGCATCGGGTTGCCCGACGGGTGGACGTCCCTGATCGTGCCGCAGTTCGAGCACACGAGGTGCTGGTGTGCGTGGTGGGCGTTGGGGTCGTACCGCTTGGCGCGGCCGTCCGTGGCCACCTCGATGACCTCACCGAGGGTGACCAGCTCACCGAGGGTGTTGTACACGGTCGCCCGGGAGATCTCGGGCAGCCGGGCCGCGGCACGCGCGTGTACCTCGTCGGCGGTCAGGTGGACATGGTCGCCGTCGAGGACCTCGGCCACGACGCGTCTCTGCGCGGTCATACGCCAACCGCGTCCGCGCAGTCGTTCCAGCAGGTCGCTCATTGTCAGATTCACCTATCAGTGGGAATGGGTCCACCTTAACAGTGCTTGTCCGGCTTGTGAATCAGTACGACTTTGGCATGCTTCTTGACTTAGACTCTGTCTATCGTAGGATCGGTTCCGGCGATAGCCAAGGGACAGGACTCATCCAGGGAGACGCACGTGACGGTTCAGGAGACGGGCCCGCTGACCACCGAGTCGGGAGCTCCGGTTGCGGACAACCAGAACAGCGAGACCGCGGGCCTCAGCGGGCCGGTCCTCATCCAGGACCAGAGCCTTCTGGAGAAGCTCGCGCACTTCAACCGCGAGCGCATTCCGGAGCGCATCGTGCACGCCCGCGGCGCTGGTGCGTACGGCACCTTCACGCTGACCCGCGACGTCAGCCAGTGGACCCGGGCGAAGTTCCTGTCCGAGGTCGGCAAGCAGACCGAGACCTTCCTGCGGTTCTCCACCGTCGCGGGCAACCTCGGCTCCGCCGACGCGGTACGCGACCCGCGCGGCTTCGCGCTGAAGTTCTACACCGAAGAGGGCAACTACGACCTCGTCGGCAACAACACCCCGGTGTTCTTCATCAAGGACGCCATCAAGTTCCCCGACTTCATCCACACCCAGAAGCGCGACCCGTACACCGGCTCGCAGGAGGCGGACAACGTCTGGGACTTCTGGGGTCTGTCGCCGGAGTCGACGCACCAGGTGACCTGGCTGCTCGGTGACCGCGGTATCCCCGCCACGCTGCGCCACATGAACGGGTACGGGTCGCACACGTACCAGTGGAACAACGAGGTTGGCGAGGTCTTCTGGGTCAAGTACCACTTCAAGACCGACCAGGGCATCAAGAACCTCACCACCGAAGAGGCTGTCCAGCTCTCCGGCATGGACCCCGACAGCCACCAGCGTGACCTGCGCGAGGCCATCGAGCGCGGCGAGTTCCCGTCCTGGACCGTGCAGGTGCAGATCATGCCGGCGGCCGAGGCGGCCAACTACCGCTTCAACCCGTTCGACCTCACCAAGGTGTGGCCGCACGCGGACTACCCGCCGATCGAGATCGGCAAGCTCGAGCTCAACCGCAACCCGCAGAACATCTTCGCCGAGGTCGAGCAGTCGATCTTCTCGCCGGCCCACTTCGTGCCCGGTATCGGCCCGTCCCCCGACAAGATGCTGCAGGGCCGCCTCTTCGCGTACGGCGACGCCCACCGCTACCGCGTCGGCATCAACGCCGACCACCTGCCGGTGAACCGCCCGCACGCCACCGAGGCCCGCACCAACAGCCGCGACGGCTACGCGTACGACGGCCGGCACGGCGGCGCCAAGAACTACGAGCCGAACAGCTTCAACACCATCAAGGAGACGGGCCGCCCGCTGTGGCAGCCGGTCCCCGTCGCCGGCGGCACCGGCAACCACGAGGCCCCCTCGCACGCCGAGGACAACGACTTCGTGCAGGCCGGCAACCTCTACCGGCTCTTCTCCGAGGAGGAGAAGGAGCGCCTGATCGCCAACCTCGCCGGCTTCATCGCCCAGGTGTCGCGTGACGACATCGCCGAGCGCGCGATCAACAACTTCCGCCAGGCGGACCCCGACTACGGCAAGCGGCTGGAAGCCGCGGTCCAGGCCCTTCGCGGCTGATCGGCCGCTTGCCGTAACAGACCCGGCCGGGGTCAGGTTTCAGGGACCTGACCCCGGCTGGTTTGCGGCTATGCGCCGCCGCTCTCGCGGCCCGGGCCCTCGCCGTGGGGGTTCCTCAATTGATGGTTGCTGTTTCAAGCGCCGCAGGGACCCAGCACCGCACGATGTCGCGCACCGAGACGATCCCGACCGGGGAGTTGCCCTCCAGCACGATCAGGTGCCGGAAGCCGCCGCGCACCATCGCGGCCGCGGCGTCCTCCAGGGTCCACTGCGGGGCGGCGAAGACCACGTCGGTGGTGGTGTGGCGCTGGGCGGTCTCAAGGTCGGGGCTGAGCCCGGCGCCGACCGCGTCGAGGATGTCACGTTCGGTGAGGATGCCGAGTCCGTAGGTGTCAGGATCGAGGACCACCGCGGCGCCGACCCGCCGGGCGGACATCAACTCGGCGGCCTGGCGGAGGGTGTGGGCGGGGCCGATGGTGAGGACGACGGTGGTCATGGCGTCTCGGACGAGCATGGAGTACCCCTTGAGATTGCTTTCACAAGTTCACAAGCTCGGGCGTTCTCATATTCACATGCTTCGCCTGGCGCAGCAAGGGCACTGCGCAGAGTGATTGACCGGGGAGCTACGAACGCCCCAGGTAGCCCAGCATCTCCTCGTGCAGTAGCCCGTTCGAAGCCGCCGCGTTCCCGCCGTACGGGCCCGGGATGCCGTCGAGGCTGGTGAAGCGGCCCCCGGCCTCCCGCACGATGACCTCGTTGGCCGCCATGTCCCACAGGCTGAGCTCCGGCTCCGCGCAGATGTCCACCGAGCCCTCGGCGACCATCATGTACGGCCAGAAGTCCCCGTAGCCGCGGGTGCGCCAGACCTTGCGGGTCAGGTCCAGGAAGCCGTCGAGCCGGCCCTGCTCCTCCCAGCCGCTCAGCGAGGAGTAGGCGAAGGAGGCGTCCTCGAGGTTGCGTACGCTCGACACGTGCAGCCGGGTCGCGGAGGACAGGCTGCGCCCGGTGAACGCGCCCGTGCCCTTTGCCGCCCACCAGCGGCGGCCCAGCGCCGGCGCCGACACGACGCCGACGACGCCCTCGTCACCGCTGTCGCCGCGTACGTTCAGGGCGATGAGGGTGGCCCAGACGGGCACCCCGCGTACGTAGTTCTTGGTGCCGTCGATGGGGTCGATGATCCAGCGGCGGGGACCGGTGCCCTGGGTGCCGTACTCCTCCCCGAGGACCGCGTCGCGCGGGCGGGCGCGGCCGAGCTGGCCGCGGATCAGCTCTTCGGCCCGCTTGTCCGCCTCACTGACGGGCGTCATGTCGGGCTTGGTCTCGACCTTGAGGTCGAGTGCCTTGAAGCGGTCCATGGTCGCGGCGTCGGCGGCGTCAGCCAGGATGTGCGCGAGGCGCAGGTCGTCGTTGAAGTCGGGCATGAAGCGAACAGTATCGATCGCATGCCGTCGAGGTCACGCATGGAGCGCCCGGAGCCTTGACACGGGCCTACCGCGCGTCAATTCTGACCGCACGGCCCCGTCTCCCGGGCCGTGGAGGCGACGATGCCCACAGCACGTGAATCGCTGCTCGACGCGGCCCTGTCGGCGCTTGCGGAGCAGCCCTGGGGTGCCATCCGGATGGTTGACGTGGCCGCCATCGCCGGAGTGTCGCGGCAGACCCTCTACAACGAGTTCGGCAACAAGGAGGGCATCGCCCGCGCCCTTGCCCGCCGCGAGGCCGACGACTTCCTCGACGGCCTCGACCACGCCCTGTCCACCGCCGGGAGCCTGGGCGCCGACGCCGGTGACTGCTTCGCCGCCGCCACCGCCTGGATGCTGCACACGGCCCGCCGCAACGCCCTCGTCCGCGCCACTCTCACCGGCTGCCGCGGTGACCGCGTCCCGGCCGCCGCCGTCATCGCCGTCCCCGCCCAGCGCAGTCTGCGGGCACGCAAGGAGGACCAGCCCCTCACCTCCGCCGAGGTCATCGCCGCCATCCGGTCCCGGGCCGCCGTCGCCCTCGCCGGCGGCTTCCCCAAGCTCGATCCCGCCGAGATCGCCTGGACCTGCGAGGCCGCCGTCCGCCTCGCGCTCTCGTACGTCGTCGCCCCCGCCGCCGACGACGAGGAGGCCTGCCTCCAGGTGGCGCGGCTGGTACGGGGACTGCTGGCACCGCGCGGGTGGTGACCGGCGGGCGGTGACTAGTGCGCGGACCCGGACAGCTGGAGCCCGATCACGCCGAGGATGACCAGGGAGATGGAGACCAGCTTCAGGGTGGACACGATGTCGCCCAGGAAGGCCATGCCGTAGATGGCCGTGCCGGCGGCGCCGATGCCGGTCCAGACGGCGTAGGCGGGGCCGACGTCGAGCTTCCTCAGGGACAGGGTGAGGAGGCCGAAGGAGCCGACGGCGAAGAGGCAGAAGGCGACCGTGGGCCAGAGGCGGGTGAAGCCGTGGGAGAGCTTGAGGCAGACGGCGAAGCCGGTTTCGAGGATGCCTGCGACCACCACGAGGAGCCAGGCCATCGAATGCCCTCCCGTTTCGTTCCGGTGGATCCTGTGTGATGAGCGATCATCACACAGCATGCCCGGAAAACAGGGGTCAGTCCCCTTCCCTGCGCTCCCGCGTTGCGAGGAGCCGCCGCAGGGACTCCAACCGGGCGGGTTCGGCGTGGCCGGCGGCCACCCACGCGTCCAGAGCGCAGTCGGGTTCGTCGTGGCTGCAGGCGCGCGGGCAGTCCTCCGTACCCGGTTCGAGGTCGGGGAAGGCGTGGATGACGCGCGAGGGGTCGATGTGGTGGAGGCCGAAGGAACGGACGCCGGGGGTGTCGATGACCCAGCCTCCCCCAGAGCCTTCGGCCTGGGAGGTACCCCCATCGCCCGGCAGCGGCAGCGCCAGGGCGGACGTCGTGGTGTGCCGGCCGCGGCCGGTGACGGCGTTGACGATGCCGGTGGCGCGCTGCCGCTCGACCAGGGCGTTGACCAGCGTGGTCTTGCCGACGCCGCTGTGGCCGACGAAAGCGGTGATACGGCCCTTGAGGCGCTCGCGGATCTGGTCGACGCCGCCGGTGAGGAAGTCGTCCCGGTTGGTGACGACGTACGACAGGCCCAGCGGCCCGTACGTCTCCAGCAACGGCTCGGCCGGGGCCAGGTCGGACTTGGTCAGCACGAGGAGCGGGTCGAGCCCGGCGTCGTACGCGGCCACCAGGCAGCGGTCGATCATGCGCGGGCGGGGCTCGGGGTCGGCGAGGGCGGTGACGATGGCGAGCTGGTCGGCGTTGGCGACGACGACGCGCTCGTACGGGTCGTCGTCGTCGGCGGTGCGGCGCAGGACGGAGTCGCGCTTCTCGACCCGGACGATCCGCGCGAGGGTGTCCTTGTCCCCGGACAGGTCGCCCACGACGGCGACCCGGTCGCCGACCACCGCGCTCTTGCGGCCCAACTCGCGGGCCTTCATGGCGACGACCTGCCGGTCGTCGATGAGGACGTGGAGCCGGCCGCGGTCGACGGTGAGGACCATGCCCTCGGCGGCGTCCTCGTGCTTGGGGCGGATGTTGGTGCGCGGACGGTTGCCCTTGGGGTTCGGGCGGGACCGGATGTCGTCCTCGTCTGGGTTCTTGCCGTAGCGACGCATGACCGCAGGCCCTCAGGCCCGCGCGGGGGAGAGCGGGGAGAGCATGGCGCTCCACATCTCGGGGAAGTCGGGGAGGGTCTTCGCGGTGGTGGCGACGTTCTCCACCTCGATGCCGTCCACGGCCAGGCCGAGGACCGCGCCTGCGGTGGCGAGGCGGTGGTCGTCGTACGTATGGAAGACGCCGGAGCGCAGCGGGCGCGGGCGGATCCGCAGGCCGTCCTCGGTCTCGGTGACGTCGCCGCCGAGCTCGTTGATCTCCTTGGTGAGGGCGGCGAGCCGGTCGGTCTCGTGCAGGCGCAGATGTCCGACGCCGCGCAGGACGGACTCGGAGTCGGCCAGTGCGGCGACGGCTGCGATGCCGGGGGTGAGCTCGCCGACGTCGGACAGGTCGGCGTCGATACCGTGGATGCGGCCGGTGCCGGTGAAGGTGAGGCCCTTCTCGGTCAGCTCGCAGGAGCCGCCCATGCGGGTGAACAGCTCGCGCAGCGCGTCACCGGGTTGGGTGGTGCGCTCGGGCCAGTCGGGGATGGTGACCCGGCCGCCGGTGATCAGCGCGGCGGCCAGGAAGGGCTGGGCGTTGGACAGGTCGGGCTCGACGGTCAGGTCGCTGCCCAGCAGCGCGCTGGGGTCGACCCGCCAGACATTCGGCTCGCCGCCGTACTCCGGGGTGTCGACCTTGGCGCCGGAGGCCCGCAGCATCTCGACCGTCATCTTGATGTGGGGCAGGGAGGGCAGGCTGGGGCCCACGTGGCGGACCTCGGCGCCCTGGTTGAAGCGCGGCCCCGACAGCAGCAGCGCGCTCACGAACTGCGAGGACGACGACGCGTCGATCGACACCCGCCCGCCGTCCAGCGCCCCGCCGCCGTGCACGGTCAGCGGCAGCGCGCCGCGCCCCTCGTCGTCGATCCGGGCGCCCAGCACGCGCAGCGCGTCGATCACACCGTGCAGCGGCCGCTCGTACGAACGCGGGTCGCCGTCGAAGCGGATCGGGCCGTCGGCCAGCGCGGCCACCGGGGGCAGGAAGCGCATCACGGTGCCGGCGTTGCCGACGTCGACCGTGGCGGGGCCGTGCAGCCCGGCTGGGATGACCCGCCAGGCCTCGCCGCCGTACGGGTTCACGGTCTCGTCGATCTGGACACCCATGGCGCGTAGCGCCTCGGCCATCAGCACGGTGTCCCGGCTGCGCAGCGGACGGCGCAGCCAGCCGGGCTCGGAGGCGAGCGCGGCCAGTACGAGGGCGCGGTTGGTGACCGACTTCGACCCGGGCACGGTGACGGTCGCGTCGACGGGGCCGGACGCGATCGGGGCGGGCCACAAGGCGGTGTGCGCGGTGTTACCGGTCATGGGACCCAAGCCTAGTGGCTGCCGTCGAGGGAGATTCTTGATCGTATCGGGCGAAACCTGAGGGAAACAGACCTCTGTTAGGCCGCTCGCGTCGGCTTACAGGCCCAGCAACCAGCGGCCGCCGCCGAAGAGACCGATGAGCCCGATGGCGTAGAAGAGCAGCATCCACAGGGCTGCCGGAGTGTGCGTGAGCCGCGCGAGCTGGTCGGCGTCCGAATCCGGCGCTCCGCCGTGACGGCGCTTGCGCTGCAGCTCCAAGAGCGGGCGTACGCCGCCGAGCAGCAGGAACCAGACGACCAGATACGCGAAGGCCGCCTGCACGGCGGGGCCGGTCAGCCACGACACCAGCAGAAAGGCCGCGCCCGTGAGGATGACAGTCAGCGCGCCGTACGCGTTGCGGATCATCACCAGCATCGCGATCAGCAGCGCAGTGGCGCCCCACAGGAGCGCCGTGATGTGACCGGCGGCCAGGAGCACCGCGCCCAGGATGCCGAGCAGCGACGGCGCGCTGTAGCCGGCGGCGGCGGTCAGTACCATGCCGAGGCCGGTCGGCCTGCCGCGCGAGACGGTCAGGCCCGAGGTGTCCGAGTGCAGCCGGATGCCGTCGAGGCGGCGGCCGCTCAGCAGGGCGACCAGGCCGTGGCCGCCCTCGTGCGCGATGGTGATCGCGTTGCGGGTCAGCCGCCATATGCCGTGCGGCAATATGGCGGCGAGGGCGACGAGGGCGGTACCTGCGACCAGCCATGAGGAGGGGTCGGGCTGGGTGCCGACGAGTTCGTTCCAGACGTTGTTCACATCGGTGAGCTGCACGCAGGGCACCATACGACAGCGAGCTGTCAGCGTGCCGTGGCAATCTGGCACTTATGTGCGGTCGATATGCAGCGAGCCGGAGGCCGGAGGATCTCGTCGGCCTGTTCGAGGTACGGCAATGGGATCCGGAGGAGGCACTCGCCCCCAACTGGAACGTGGCGCCCACGGACACGACGTACGCGGTGCTTGAGCGCCCCGACAAGGAGACCGGCGAGGTCGTCCGGCAGCTCCGCGCGATGCGCTGGGGGCTGGTGCCGGGGTGGGCCAAGTCACCTGACGTCGGCGTGAAGATGATCAACGCCCGGGCCGAGACCGTGCACGAGAAGGCGTCCTTCCGGCGCCCCTTCGTCTCGCGGCGCTGCCTGCTTCCGGCGGACGGCTACTACGAGTGGGTCACGGCGCCGGAGGAACGGCAGCTCGAGGAGCAGGGCAAGAAGAAGCGCCCCAGGAAGCAGCCGTATTTCGTGACCCCCGTCGACGGCTCAGTCATGGCCATGGCGGGTCTGTACGAGTTCTGGCGCGACCGCACGCTCCCGGACGACCACGAGCGGGCCTGGTGGGTCACCTGCACCGTCATCACCACCGCCGCCGACACCGCGCCCTTCGCCGAGCCCGCCCCCGACGACCGCCCCCGCTCCCTCGCCGACATCCACCCCCGCATGCCGCTCATGCTGACGCCGGACCGCTGGGACGACTGGCTTTCGCCTTCCCGTACGGACGCCCTCCTCACCCCGCCCCCGGCGGGACTGCTTCGGGCCTACCCCGTCCGTACCGACGTCAGCAACGTCCGCAACGACGGCCCCGAGCTGGTGGAGCCGCTCCCGGCGCCGGAGGAGCAGACGCTGTTCTGAGCCCTCCCCCCGGGGGTTGTGCCAGCCCGTTCCTCCCCCAGGCTTCGTCCGGGGGACCCCAGCGGAACGTTGCCCCACAACCCAAGTGGGAGACTCGCACCGTGAGCGAGATCGAGATCGTCGGAACCGCGGCGGGCGACGCCCGCATCACCTGGCACCGGGCCGCAGGCAAGAGGGCGCCGCGCGCGGTGCTGGCGGTGAGCCATGGGGCGGGAGGCGGGATCGAGGCAAGGGACCTGCGGGCGCTGGCGGCGGAGCTGCCCCCGCTAGGGATCGCCGTGGCGTTGGTGGAGCAGCCGTGGCGGGTGGCGGGGAAGCGGTTGGCGCCGGCGCCGAAGGTGCTGGACGCGGGGTGGCGGGAGGTGTGGCCGGCGCTGGCGAAGCCGGGGGCGCCGGTGGTGGCCGGGGGCCGTAGCGCGGGGGCGCGGGTGGCGTGCCGGACGGCGGAGGAGCTGGGCGCTCACGCGGTGCTGGCGCTGGCCTTCCCGCTGCACCCCCCGGGCAAGCCGGAGAAGTCCCGGGCCGACGAACTGCTCGCGCCCGTCGCCGCCGGGGTGCCGACTCTGGTCGTACAGGGCGGCCGCGACCCCTTCGGGCGCCCGGCGGAGTTCCCTGCGGGGCCGGAGTTGCTGGAGGTGCCGTACGCGGACCACGGTTTCGCGGTGCCGAAGTCGGCGGACATCACGCAGGAGCAGGCCCTCACGCTGCTGACCGACACCGTGGCGGGGTGGCTGAGCCTGGGGGAATGAGCGGCGGGCCGGGCGTGTTGTCCGGGACGTCGATAGGTATACGTCTACGCATGAGTGAGGAAGGCAGAGCCGCATGGTTTCATCCGCATGCCAGCCCCGCGCCGAAGCGGCATATTTGTCATGGCCGCAGTGGCCGGTAGGGGGCGCTGCGGCGGACGCGCCCGGCACGCCGGTCTCAGGCGGGATATCCTCCGAAACGAGCGGGACCGGTTTTGGCCCCGTGACCGTTTTCGAGGAGGTGGGTCCGGTCACCGGCACCGAAGACAGCACGGCCGATGGTCCCCGGGAGTCGGAGGCCGAGCGCAGCGCGCGCTTCGAGCGTGACGCCCTGGAGTTCCTCGACCAGATGTTCTCGGCCGCGCTGCGCATGACCCGCAATCCGGCCGACGCCGAAGACCTCGTGCAGGAGACGTACGCGAAGGCGTACGCGTCCTTCCACCAGTTCCGTGAGGGTACGAACCTCAAGGCCTGGCTGTATCGCATCCTCACCAACAGCTTCATCAACACCTACCGCAAGAAGCAGCGCGAACCCCAGCGCAGCGGTACGGAGGAGATCGAGGACTGGCAGCTGGCGCGCGCCGAGTCGCACATGTCGACCGGCCTGCGCTCGGCGGAATCCCAGGCGCTCGACCACCTGCCGGACTCCGATGTGAAGACGGCGCTGCAGACGATCCCGGAGGAGTTCCGGATCGCCGTGTATCTCGCGGACGTCGAGGGGTTTGCCTACAAGGAGATCGCCGACATCATGGGAACCCCCATCGGAACGGTGATGTCCCGTCTGCACCGGGGG
This sequence comes from Streptomyces soli, assembly GCF_003999195.1. GTDB lineage: Bacteria > Actinomycetota > Actinomycetes > Streptomycetales > Streptomycetaceae > Actinacidiphila > Actinacidiphila soli. The sequence goes on along the minus strand of NZ_RJVR01000283.1, from coordinate 50,700 downwards.
CGGCGACAGCTGCGCTCGCTGCTTGAGGATTATGCGCGGGAACGCGGGCTCGTCCCGGCGGGCGCGGGAGATGAGAAGGGCTCGGGCACATGAGCTGCGGAAACCCGCATGAGACGGACTGCTCCGAAGTACTCGACCATCTGTACGAGTATCTCGACGACGAGATGTCCGAGGACGCCTGCAAGAAGTTCAAGCAGCACTTCGACGAATGCCATCCCTGCCTGGAGAAGTACGGGCTGGAGGCAGCGGTGAAGAAGCTGGTCAAGCGGTGCTGCGGCCATGACGACGTGCCGTCTGACCTGCGTGCGAAGGTGCTCACCCGGATCGAGCTGATCCGGGCGGCCGGGATGGCCCCGGTGCCGGAGCCGGCCGTGGAAGCCGGCGAGGCTTCCGGAGCCACTACCGGAACGCACGCTCCGTAAGGCGCTGACCAGGCCCGTTGTTACCGTCCGGGCCGGAACCGGACGGTAAGGAGCGGAAGCCCCCGCAGGCATGGTTGGATGCCGCTGAGCGGCAGCATGTCGCTAAGCCGCCAAACCGACAAGCCCGGCAGTGTGTGGCAGCACACGGCCATGGCAAGAAGGATGGCAAAGGAAGCGCACCAACCGGACAGCGGCAGGCGGGACATTGAGGATCTTCAGCAAAGTGCGGCACCGGCCCTCCGCCACCTGGCGGCAGGCGACCGACCGTGCCTTCACGCTGATCGGCGACGGGCGGTACGAGGACGCCGGCGCGTTGCTCACCCGAGCCGCCGACCTGGAGCCCTGGCTCTCGGAGTCCTGGTACAACCTGGCCCTGCTGCACAAGTTCCGGCACGACTGGGAGCAGGCCCGTACCGCGGGCCTGCGCGCCGTCGCCCTCCTGGACCGCGCCCCCGGCGCCCCCGACTGGTGGAACGTCGGCATCGCCGCCACCGCCCTGCAGGACTGGCCGCTGGCCCGCCGCGCCTGGCAGGCGTACGGCCTCCGGACGCCCGACGCGGTCGGTGAGGGCGAGCTGGAGATGGAGTTGGGCAGCGCCGCCGTCCGGCTCTCCCCGGAGGGTGAGGCCGAGGTTGTCTGGGGCCGCCGGCTCGACCCGGCCCGGATCGAGGTGCTGAGCATCCCGCTGCCGTCCTCCGGCCGCCGCTGGGGTGAGGTCGTCCTGCACGACGGCGTCCCGCACGGCGAGCGCGCAACCGCCGACGGCGCCTCGTACCCCGTCTTCGACGAGATCGAGCTCTGGGCGCCCTCCCCGGTGCCCACCTGGCTCGTACTCCTGGAAGCCGCCACCGAGGCCGATCGCGACGCCCTGGAGCGGCTCGCCGCCGACGCCGGGTTCGCCGCCGAGGACTGGTCCTCCTCCGTACGGCTGCTGTGTCGTACGTGCTCCGAGGGCCGGATGCAGACCGATGACGGTTCCGGCTCCGACTCGGCCCGCGACCCCCACGACCACAGCGAGCCCGGCCACCCCGGCCACCTCAGCCACCGCAGCGCCGGCAGCCTCTGGGTCCCGGAGCGCGAATGCGGCATCGCCGCGCCGGACGGACTGGTGCGCGGGCTGCTGGACGGCTGGGTCGCCGACAGCCCCGACACGCGGGACTGGCGCGACCTCGAAGAGGTCTGCTGACCGGTCCGCCGGCCGTCCCGTCGCACGTACCCTTAATGGCTCAAGGACGAAGCCCCAGGAAGGCGTACGGCACACCATGTCGCAGCAGGACACCGAGCAGCAGTACGAGCAGCCGACTGAGGCGCCGGGATACATCGACGACGTCACGGACGCGGAGGCCCGCGAGGAGGCCCACCGCGCCCGGGGCACCGTCCGGCCCATCACCGTCGTCGGCAACCCCGTGCTGCACCACGCGTGCCGGACCGTCACCGAGTTCGACGCCGACCTCGCGCAGCTCATCGACGACATGTTCGCCAGCCAGCGCGCCGCCGAGGGTGTCGGCCTCGCCGCCAACCAGATCGGCGTCGACCTGCGCGTCCTCGTCTACGACTGCCCCGACGACAACGGCGTCCGCCACACCGGGCACATCGTCAACCCCGTCCTTGACGAACTTCCCCCCGAGCGGCGTGTGCTCGACGACAGCAACGAGGGCTGCCTGTCCGTTCCCGGCGCGTACGCGGAACTGCCGCGGCCCGACTACGCCAGCGTCCAGGGCCAGGACATGCACGGCAACCCGATCGCCGTCCAGGGCACCGGCTTCTTCGCCCGCTGCCTCCAGCACGAGACCGACCACCTCAACGGCTACCTCTACATCGACCGGCTCTCCAAGCGCGACCGTAAGGACGCGCTGCGGCAGATGGAGGAGCTGACCCCGGCCTACGAAACCGTCCCCAACGACTGAGCCCGCCGGGGCCCGTGATGGGGTGGGGTCCGTGATCGGACTCAGCCCCCCGGAGATATCCGCCCTGGTCGCCGCCGCCCTCCTGGTGGGCTTCTCCAAAACCGCCATCAGCGGCGTCAGCGCCATCAGCGTCGCCCTCTTCGCCTCCGTACTCCCCGCACGCGAGTCGACCGGCGCGCTGCTGCCGCTGCTGCTGGTCGGCGACGTGTTGGCCGTACGCGCCTACCGTCGGCACACCGACTGGCCCGTCCTGCTCCGGCTGCTGCCTTCGGTGGCGGTGGGCGTGCTGGTCGGGGTGGGATCCGGCGAGCCCGCCACGAGCCACTCGTAGCGCTTCCGTAGCGCCTGCGGGGCGGCCGGATCCCCGCCGATGAAGGCGTGCAGGGCCGGGTCGGACAGCACCGCGGCCATCTCCTCCGCGTGCGCCACGCGCAAGGGGAGGAGATCCAGCCGTCGACTGCGCAAGCTAGAGGTCGAACTCACCGTCGATGGCACCGAGTTGGAACGCCTTCCACTCAGCGGCCGTATACCGCAGCACCGGACCCTCCGGCTCCGCCGAATTCCGCATGGCGACGGCGCCGCCCTCCAGGAAGGCCAACTCCACCTGGCCCTCGGCGGGGTCACCGCCGGCGCTCACCCACGTGACGCCGGAGATGTCCCTCGCGTACAGCGCTTCCTTCTCCGCTTCCTTGCGCGCGGCGCGCTGCTCCTCTGTTTCCTGCGTCTGGTCCGTCACGCCGTGATCCTCCCCGTCCAGTGACACGTAACGCCAGCGTAGACGGATCAGAAGTCGTCGTCGAAGGAGACCGAGCCTTCGACGGCGACCTGGTATGCGGAGGGGCGGCGCTCGAAGAAGTTCGTCAGTTCCTGGACGTTCTGGAGCTCCATGAAGGAGAAGGGGTTCTCGGAGCCGTAACGGGCGGGGAGGCCGAGGCGGACGAGGCGCTGGTCGGCGACGCACTGCAGGTACTCGCGCATGGACTCGGTGTTCATGCCGGGGAGGCCCTTGCCGCAGAGGTCGTGGGCGAACTGGAGCTCGGCCTTGACGGCTTCCTCGAGCATGGCGGTGACCTCCTTGGCCATGTCGTCGTCGAAGAGGTCGGGCTCCTCTTGCCGGACGGTGTCGATCACCTGGAATGCGAAGGCCATGTGGGCACTTTCATCACGGAAGACCCAGTTGGTGCCGGTGGCGAGGCCGTGCAGCAGGCCGCGGGAGCGGAACCAGTAGACGTAGGCGAAGGCACCGTAGAAGAAGAGGCCCTCGATGCAGGCGGCGAAGCAGATGAGGTTGAGGAGGAAGCGGCGGCGGTCGGCCTTGGTCTGGAGGGAGTCCAGCTTTTCGACCTCGTTGATCCACTTGAAGCAGAACTGGGCCTTCTCGCGGATGGAGGGGATGTTCTCGACCGCGTCGAAGGCGCCGGCACGCTCGTCGGGGTCAGGGAGGTAGGTGTCCAGAAGCGTCAGGTAGAACTGGACGTGGACGGCTTCCTCGAAGAGCTGGCGGGAGAGGTAGAGCCGCGCCTCGGGGGAGTTGATGTGCTTGTAGAGGGTCAGGACCAGGTTATTGGCGACGATCGAGTCGCCGGTCGCGAAGAAGGCGACCAGGCGGCCGATCATGTGCTGCTCGCCGGCGGAGAGCTTGGCGAGGTCGGTGACGTCGGAGTGGAGGTCGACCTCCTCCACCGTCCAGGTGTTCTTGATGGCGTCGCGGTAGCGCTCGTAGAAGTCGGGGTAGCGCATCGGACGCAGGGTCAGCTCGAAGCCCGGGTCGAGCAGGTTCTTGGTCTGGGTGGACATTACTGACAGGCCTCGCAGGACTCGGGGTTTTCGAGGGAGCAGGCGATCGCGTCGTCGTCGGGCGTCGCCTGTACTGGGGGTCCCCCCGCCGAAGGTAGGGGGAGGATGGGTGCCGCCGCGCGGGCCGACTGCGCGATGCGGGTCGCCGGGCGGGAGCGCAGGTAGTACGTCGTCTTCAGGCCCCGCTTCCAGGCGTACGCGTACATCGAGCTGAGCTTGCCGATGGTCGGGGTTTCCAGGAAGAGGTTCAGGGACTGGCTCTGGTCGAGGTAGGGCGTACGGGCTGCCGCCATGTCGATGAGGGCGCGCTGAGGGAGCTCCCAGGCGGTGCGGTACAGCGCGCGGACGTCCGCCGGGATCCAGTTGAAGCCGTCCACCGAGCCGCTCGCCTCGCGCAGTGCTTCGCGCGACTGGGCGTCCCAGACGCCGAGTTTCTTCAGGTCCTCCACCAAGTAGGCGTTGACCTGGAGGAATTCGCCGGAGAGCGTCTCGCGCTTGAAGAGGTTGGAGACCTGGGGCTCGATGCACTCGTACACGCCCGCGATGGAGGCGATGGTCGCGGTCGGGGCGATGGCGAGGAGGAGAGAGTTGCGCATGCCGACCTTGGCGATACGGGCACGGAGCGCCTGCCAGCGCTCAGGCCAGGTGGGCGTCACGCCGTAGTGGTCGGGGTGCAGGACGCCGCGTGCCGCGCGGGTCTTCTCCCAGGCGGGGAAAGGGCCGATGGGGGTCCCCCCTGCACCGGAGCTTGTCGAAGGTGCTTGGGGGCGTTCGGCGAGGCCTGCGGAGGCCTCGTACGCGGCGAGCATGATGCGCTCGGAGATACGGGTCGAGAGGACCTTCGCCTCGGGCGAGTCGAAGGGCAGGCGCAGCTTGAAGAAGACGTCCTGGAGGCCCATCGCGCCCAGGCCAACCGGGCGCCACTTGGCGTTGGAGCGGCCTGCCTGGTCGGTTGGGTAGAAGTTGATGTCGACGACGCGGTCGAGGAAGGTGACGGCCGTGCGTACCGTCTCGTCAAGGCGCTCCCAGTCGATGGAGCCATCGGCGACGAAGGAGCCGAGGTTGACCGAGCCCAGGTTGCAGACGGCCGTCTCCCGGTCGTCCGTCACCTCCAGGATCTCGGTGCACAGGTTTGAGGAGTGGACAACCGAGCCCGGCTCGGCGGTCTGATTGGCGGTGCGGTTCGAGGCGTCCTTGAAGGTCATCCAGCCCTGGCCGGTCTGGGCCAGGGTGCGCATCATCCGGCCGTACAAGTCCCGTGCGGGGATGGTCTTCTGGGCCAGGCCGGCCGCCTCGGCCTTGCGGTAGGCGGCGTCGAAATCGTCGCCCCAGAGGTCCACCAGTTCCGGAACGTCGGCGGGAGAGAAGAGCGACCAGGTGCCGTCGGTGTCGACGCGGCGCATGAACTCGTCGGGGATCCAGTGCGCGAGGTTGAGGTTGTGCGTACGGCGCGCGTCCTCGCCCGTGTTGTCGCGCAGCTCCAGGAACTCCTCGATGTCGGAGTGCCAGGTCTCCAGGTAGACGGCAGCGGCGCCTTTGCGCCGGCCGCCCTGGTTCACCGCCGCGACCGAGGCGTCGAGGGTCTTGAGGAAGGGGACGATGCCGTTGGAGTGGCCGTTGGTGCCCCGGATGAGGGAGCCGCGGGCGCGGATGCGGCTGTACGAGAGGCCGATGCCGCCGGCGTGCTTCGAGAGGCGGGCGACCTGGTGGTAGCGGTCGTAGATGGAGTCCAGCTCGTCCAGCGGGGAGTCCAGCAGGTAGCAGGACGACATCTGGGGGTGCCGGGTGCCGGAGTTGAAGAGGGTGGGGGAGCTGGGGAGGTAGTCCAGGCGGCTCATCAGGCCGTAGAGGGCGGCGACCTCGTCCAGCGAGCGCGCGGTGTGGTCCTCGGCCAGTCCGGAGGCGACGCGCAGCAGGAAGTGCTGCGGGGTCTCGATGACCTGGCGGGTGATCGGGTGGCGCAGCAGGTAGCGGCTGTGCAGCGTGCGCAGCCCGAAGTAGCCGAAGCGGTCGTCGGCCGAGGTGTCGATGAGGGCGTCGAGGCGGGCGGCGTGGACGCGTACGAACTCGGCGGTGCCGTCGGCGATCAGGCCTTCGCGGTGTCCGACGGCGACGGAGCTGGTGAAGGAGGTGACGCCTTCGCCGGCCGCCTCGTCGGCGATGGCGCGGGTCAGCAGCCGGGCGGCGAGCCGCGAGTACTGCGGGTCGTCGGAGATCAGGCCGGCGGCGGCCTCGGTGGCCAGCGCCCGCAGCTCGGCCTCCTCCGCGTGGGCGCTGCGGCCGCGCAGCGCGGCGGCGGCCACTCGACCGGGGTCGGTGTCGGGGAGGTCGGCGGTCAACTCCGTCAGGGTGCGCAGCAGGGCGGTGCCGGCTGGTGCGTGGTCCGCGGATGTGACGGGCGCGATGGTCACGTGTGATCTCTCCCTCGTACGGCGGCCGCGCGAGGGAATGGCAGGGCGCACGCGGGCATGCCGCGGCCGCGTCCACCGGCCCAATCCGCGAGGCCCGGACATGACGGCACCCGGGATCGGTTCTCGGGTGCGCTGCCGGCAGGCGGCCGGACTGTGCGGGCACGCCGAAGAGGGCCCGTTCACCGTTGCGGGGCAGCTCCGGATTCACACCGGATTCCCCTGCGGTGGCAGCGGTGTTGAGCATACATGTAGTGGTGCCTGGAGTTGGCGCCACCAGATGTTGTGTCTCGTTACAGCTCTATGTAATACGCGTGCAGCTCGATGCTGGGAACCGGGGCCCAGTCGCGCTCGGGAAGACGCTCGAAGCCGAGCCGCCGGTAGAGCCGGTGGGCGGTGTCGCCGCGTACGTTCGCCCGGCGCTTCCAACAGGAGACCGGGACGACGCCGTACCGGTGGCTCCTGGGGCAGCGGGTGCTGCTCGCGCGGGAGTTGCTGGAGGGGACGGGGGACACGGTCGACGCGATCGCGACGCGGGCGGGCTTCGGGAACGCGGCGACGTTGCGGCACCACTTCGGCCGGTGGGTCGGTACGACTCCGCAGGCCTACCGGCGCACCTTCCAGGTGCCGGTCCGGTAGGTGCTCCGATAGGCCTGCGAGCGGTCTGCTAGGCGGTCGCGGTCACCGGCAGGTCCGGTTCCACGCCCGGCTCGCCGGAGTCCGCCGTGTAGTCGGAGGGCGCTGTCTCGTCGATGCCGTCGGGGGTCTTGAGGGCCCGGAAGGCGAAGGTCAGGACGATGGCGACGACGGCGTTCAGAACGAATGCCGTGAGGCCGATGTAGCCGATCTGGCCGATGACGGGGATGGTGTCGGAGGAGCCGCCGAAGTGCTTCTGGGTGAGGCTGGCGACGCCGTACGCCTTCCAGGTGCCGTAGATCATGCCGACGGCCCAGCCGGCCAGCAGGGCCCAGCGGTGGAACCAGCGGGTGAAGAGGCCGCCGACCAGGGCGGGGAAGGTCTGGAGGATCCAGATGCCGCCCAGGAGCTGGAAGTTGATGGCGACCGTCTTGTCCATGGTGAGGACGAAGACCAGGGCGCCGACCTTGACCAGCAGCGAGACGAGCTTGCTGACCTTGGTCTCCTGCGCGGGGGTGGCGTCGGGCTTCAGGAAGTCCTTGTAGATGTTCCGGGTGAAGAGGTTCGCCGCCGCGATCGACATAATGGCCGCCGGGACCAGCGCGCCGATCCCGATGGCCGCGAAGGCGACGCCCGCGAACCACGACGGGAACATGTTCTCGAAGAGCTGGGGGATGGCCAGCTGGCCGTTGTAGCCGACGACGCCCTTTCCGACGCCGCTTGCCAGCGCCATGAAGCCGAGCATGGCCAGCAGGCCGAGCATCAGCGAGTACAGCGGCAGCACCGTGGTGTTGCGGCGGATCACGTTGCGGCTCCGCCCGGACAGCACGGCCGTCACCGAGTGCGGGTACATGAACAGCGCCAGGGCCGAGCCGAGCGCCAGCGTGCCGTAGGCCCACTGCGCCGTCTCCGGCGGTGCCAGGGCGCCGCGCGCCTTGCCCGTCGCCGGGTTGACCTGGGAGTACGCGCTGCTTGCCTTGGCGAAGATGCTGTCGAAGCCGCCGAGCCGGTACGGGATGTAGATGATCGCCACCGCGATGACGATGTAGATCAGGGCGTCCTTGACGAAGGCGATCAGCGCGGGCGCTCGCAGCCCCGAGGAGTAGGTGTAAGCGGCCAGCACGCCGAAGGCGATGAGCAGCGGCAGGTCCTTGACGAACCAGTTGTCCGAGGAGCTGCCGCCGACGCCCATGACGTCAAGCACCGCCTGGATGCCGACCAGTTGGAGCGCGATGTACGGCATCGTGGCGAGGATGCCGGTGATCGCCACCGCCAGGGAGAGCCCCTTGGAGCCGAAGCGGCCACGGACGAAGTCCGAGGTCGTCACGTATCCGTGCTTGTGGGAGACCGACCACAGCCTCGGCAGGAAGGTGAAGATCAGCGGGTAGACCAGGATCGTGTAGGGCACCGCGAAGAAGCCGGCCGCGCCCGCCGCGTAGACCGCCGCCGGGACGGCGACGAAGGTGTACGCGGTGTACAGGTCGCCGCCGAGCAGGAACCAGGTGACCCAGGAGCCGAACGAGCGGCCGCCCAGGCCCCATTCGTCGAGGTGGAGGGCGTTCTCGGCCTTGCGCCAGCGCGCGGCGAGGAAGCCCATGACCGTGACGGCCAGGAAGAAGAAGATGAAGACGCCGAGCGCGACGCCGTTCACGCCGTCCTTCATGCCGAACCCCCCTTGCGTGCGCGCTCCTCGCGGCGGACGAGCACGTACGCCGTGTAGGTCAGCGCGGACGAGATGAACACCCAGAGCATCTGGTACCAGTAGAAGAACGGAATACCGATGAACTCCGGCGTCAGCCTGGCGTACGAGCCGACCCACAGCATCGCGACGAACGGTAGGACAAGGCACAAGCCGACGATCACGCGCGTCGGCGTGACGACCGGCAAGCGGTCGGAAGTTCCTGGTGAATCGGACATTGCGGGGGCTCCGTCCCTCTGCGCCGGCTCTCATTCTGTGTAACGCGCAGGAAATCTAGGGCAGAGATCAACGGTCCGTCTACGGGCGCCGCAGCCTCGCGACGAATTTGTACCGGTCGCCGCGGTAGACGGAGCGCACCCACTCCACCGGCTCGCCCGTCGTGTCGATGGAGTGCCGGGACAGCATCAGCATCGGCAGCCCGACATCCGTTCCCAGCAGCCCGGCCTCACGCGGGGTGGCCAGCGAGGTCTCGATGGTCTCCTCCGCTTCTGCGAGGCGTACGTCGTAAACCTCCGCCAGCGCGGTGTAGAGCGAGGAATACTTGGCGAGGCTGCGGCGCAGTGCCGGGAAGCGCTTGGCCGAGAGGTGGGTGGTCTCGATGGCCATCGGCTCGCTGTTGGCCAGCCGCAGCCGCTCGATGCGCAGCACGCGGCCGCCGGGCTTCATGTCGAGCAGTTCGGCGAGCCGGTCGTCTGCGGTGATGTAGCCGATGTCGAGCAGCTGGGAGGTCGGTTCCAGACCCTGGGCGCGCATGTCCTCGGTGTACGAGGTGAGTTGGAGCGCCTGGGAAACCTTGGGCTTGGCGACGAAGGTGCCCTTGCCCTGGATACGCTCGAGTCGGCCTTCGACGACCAATTCCTGCAGCGCCTGCCGTACGGTCGTACGGGAGGTGTCGAAGTCGGCGGCCAGGGTGCGTTCGGGCGGCACGGGTGAGCCGGGCGGCATGGTCTTGGTCAGGTCGAGCAGATGGCGCTTGAGCCGGTAGTACTTGGGCACGCGCGCGGTCCGCCCGGCGGTCGTCGCCGCGTTCTCCGGGCCGTCCAGGACCTGTGCGTCGGTCTCGCCGTCGCTCTGCATGCTTCCTCCGTTACGAGTCAAACCCACATCGTGGCACGGGCCGTGCCGAACGTGCGGCGTAGGCCCAGGTGTCGGTCCGGTAACGGACTCGCCAGGGGTTCTTATACACCCTTGACACCCCTAAAGGTCTAGGCCAAGCTCTCGACCACTGGTCTACACCACTTGGTACCACGGCCCTGGGGAGGGTGTTGTGAAGCGCAAGCTGATCGCGGCGATCGGTGTCGCGACAATGGTCGCCGGCGTTGCGGCCTGCGGTTCGGGCAAGGGATCCGACAAGGCCGCGTCGCCCACGTCGATCACGGTATGGCTGACGGTCGACGCCCAGAACAACTGGCCTGATCTGGTCAAGCAGGCCGACGCGGCGCTGAAGAAGGTGCACCCCGGCGTGACGGTCAAGCACGAGTACTACGCCTGGACGGACAAGAACACCAAGTTCGACGCGGTGCTGGCCTCGGACAAGGCCCCCGACGTGATCGAGATGGGCAACACCGAGATGCTCGGCTACGAGATCAAGGGTGCCTTCGCCGAGCTCGACCCGTCGAAGTTCGACAACTCGTCCGCCTGGCTCGACGGCCTCAAGGCCTCCGGCTCCTACAACGGCAAGACCTACGGCGTCCCGTACTACGCCGGCGCCCGCGTGGCCGCCTGGCGTACGGACATCGCCGCCGCGGCCGGGGTGAAGACCGTCCCGACCACGTACACCGAGCTGACCGCCGACCTGGACAAGATCCAGAAGAAGGAAGGCGCGAAGTTCAACGCCTGGTACCAGCCCTCCCGTGACTGGTACGCGGCCATGTCCTTCGTCTACGACGCCGGCGGCGCCATCGCCACCGACAGCGGCGGCGGCACCTTCAAGGCGAGTCTGTCCAGCGCTGAGTCCGTCAAGGGCCTGACCGCATGGAAGGACGCCCTCGGCAAGTACATGCACGGCGACCTCACCAAGGACGAGTCCGACCGCTACATCGTCTTCGGCCAGGGCAAGTCCGCGATGATCTACGGCGCGAGCTGGGAGGGCGGCGCGGCCGCCGACCCGAAGGTCGACAAGACCGGCGGCAAGCTCAAGACCAACCTGGCCCAGTTCGTCTTCCCGGGCCCGTCCGGCAAGAACATGCCGGTCTTCCTCGGCGGCTCGGACCTCGCCGTCCCGGTCAAGTCGAAGGCCCAGGACCTGGCCTCCGAGTGGATCAACGACTTCTCCGGCACCTCCGGCCAGAAGATCCTGATCAGCAAGGGCAACCTGCCCAACAACAAGACCCAGCTCGCCCCTCTCAAGTCCGCCGCGGCCACCAAGGCCACCGCGACCGCCGCCGAGAGCAGCTGGTTCATCCCCGCCGCCTCCGGCTGGAGCAAGGTCGAGAAGGCGCAGATCCTCCAGGACATGCTCCAGTCCATCGCGACCGGCAAGAAGACGGTCGAGCAGGCGACCAAGGACGCCGACACCGCCATCGACGCGGTCATCAACAGCACCAACTGAGGCCGGGGCTGACGGAACCGAAGACGGATCGCTGAGGAGCACGTGATGAGTGCCGCCGAGACCACCACGCCAAAGGTGCCGCCGACGCGGCACTCATCACCGCCCCCGGGCACCGGGCCCGGAGCCGGCGCCGAGCCGGCCCCCGCGTCAAGACCGGGCAAGGGCCGCGGGGGCCGCATGGGCGGCAGCGCCGTGCCCTGGGCCCTGCTCGCTCCCACGATGCTGGTGCTGGGCCTCGTCATGGGCTACCCCCTCGTACGACTGGTCACCCTGTCCCTCCAGGTTTTCGGGCAACCCCAGTTGTGGGGCTTCAAGCCCGCCGAATGGACCGGGCTCGACAACTACACCTCGATCCTCGGGGACGGCGAGTTCTGGCAGGTCGTCTGGCGGACCGTCTGGTTCGCGGGCGGGGCGGTAGTGCTCACCATCGCGCTGGGGATGCTGATCGCGCTGCTGCTGCAGCGGGTGTCCCCGTGGGTGAAGACCCTGGTGAACATCGCGCTGGTGGCCAGCTGGGCCATGCCGGTCATCGTCGCCGTCACCGTCTTCAAGTGGATGTTCGACAGTGACTACGGCGTCCTCAACTGGCTGATCAGCAAGCTGCCCGGGGTCGACTACGACGGCCACAACTGGTTCGCCACCGGCCCGCAGGGCCTCACCGTCATCATGCTGCTGGTCGTCTGGGGCGCGGTGCCGTTCGTCGCCATCACCCTCGGCGCGGGCCTCACCCAGGTCCCCAAGGAGCTGGAGGAGGCCGCACGCCTCGACGGCGCCGGGCCGCTGGGCATCTTCCGCTACGTCACGCTGCCGATCCTCAAGCCGATCATCGTGATGCTGACGACGCTCTCGGTGATCTGGGACATGGGCGTCTTCCCGCAGGTCTACCTGATGCGCGGCGGCCACCCCGAGCCCGAGTTCCAGCTGCTCACCACCTACTCGTACACCAAGGCCTTCGTGGTCAACGACTACGGCGGCGGCTCGGCCATCGCCCTGATCACCGTGGCCCTGCTGCTGGGTGTGGTGGCCGTCTACATGCGCCAGATGCTGAAGATCGGAGAGGTCGAGTGAAGACGAGCCGACTCGGCTACAACACTCTGGGACTGCTGGTCTTCGTGACCATCGGCTTCCCCGTCTACTGGATGCTCAACACGGCCTTCAAGCCGGCCAAGGACGCCATCGACCCCACCCCGCACTTCATCCCGTGGCCGGTGTCGCTGGACAACTTCCGGCGGGCGCTCAGCATTTCCGACTTCTGGGGCCCGGTCGGCCGCAGCCTGATCGTGTCGCTGAGCACGGTCGGAATCGGTCTGGTGGTCGGCCTGCTGGCGGCGCTGGCGATCTCCCGCTTCGCCTTCCGGGGGCGGAAGATCGTGATCGTCGGCATCCTCGCGGTGCAGATGGTGCCGCTGGTCGCCATGATCATTCCGGTGTTCCTGCTGCTCAACGACCTTGGCCAGTACGACAAGCTGCCGGGTCTGATCCTCACGTACCTGACCTTCATCCTGCCCTTCACGGTCTGGACGCTGCGCGGATTCATCGTCAACATCCCCAAGGAGCTGGAGGAGGCGGCCATGGTCGACGGCTGCAGCCGCACCGGCGCCTTCGTCCGCGTGGTCTTCCCGCTGCTCGCCCCCGGGCTGGTCGCCACCTCCATCTACGGCTTCATCCAGGCCTGGAACGAGTATCTGTACGCCCTGATGCTGCTGAGCCAGCAGCATCAGACCGCCACGGTCTGGCTGAGCAACTTCACCACCCAGCACGGCACCGAGTACGCGCCGATGATGGCGGGTTCCACGATGATGGCGATCCCCGTGGTCATCCTGTTCCTGCTGGTCCAGCGCAAGATGGCCGCCGGCCTCACCGCGGGGGCGGTGAAGGGATGACCGACCTCGTGACGACCGACAGCATCGCGCGGGACGCGCTCGCGGTCCTCCAGCCCGGCTTCGAAGGCACGACCGCCCCCGAGTGGCTGCTCCGGCGGCTCGATGAGGGCCTCGGCTCCGTGGCCCTGTTCTCCCGAAACATCGAGTCGCCGGAGCAGCTGGCCAAGCTCACCGCCCAGCTGCGCGAGGTACGCCCCGACGTGCTGGTCGCCGCCGACGAGGAGGGCGGCGACGTCACGCGCCTCGAGGCCCGGGGCGGCTCGTCCTTCCCCGGCAACCTTGCCCTCGGCGCGGTCGACGACGCCGAGCTGACCCGCTCAGTCGCAGCCGAACTCGGCCGCCGGCTCGCCGCCTGCGGGGTCAACTTCAACTGGGCGCCCTCCGCCGATGTCAACTCCGACCCGGACAACCCCGTCATCGGGGTGCGCTCCTTCGGCGCCGAGGCCTGGCGCGTCGCCCGGCACACGGCCGCCTATATCGAGGGCCTGCAGTCGGCCGGCGTCGCCGCCTGCACCAAGCACTTCCCCGGCCACGGCGACACCGCCGTCGACTCCCACCACGCCCTCCCGCGCGTCGACGTGCCGCTGGCCACCCTGCGCACGCGCGAGCTGATGCCCTTCCGGGCGGCCATAGCGGTCGGCACCAAGGCCGTCATGAGCGCCCACCTCCTCGTCCCGGCGATCGACCCGGACCTCCCCGGCACGCTCAGCCGGGCCGTTCTGACCGGGCTGCTGCGCGAAGAGCTCGGCTACGACGGCCTCATCGTCACCGACGGCATCGACATGGGGGCGATCGCCGACACGTACGGCATCGAGCGCGGCACCGTCCTCGCCCTGGCCGCCGGGGCCGACGCCATCTGCGTCGGCGGGGGACCGTCCGACGAGGGGACCGTGGTCGCCCTGCGCGACGCGATCGTACGGGCCGTACGCGTCGGCGACCTCCCTGAGCAGCGGCTGGCGGAGGCCGCCGCCCGGGTCCGCGAGGTGGCCGAGTGGACCGCCACCGCCGCCGGACCCCAGCGGGCCCCGGACTTCGAGGTCGGCCTCACCGCCGCCCGCCGGGCCCTCCGGGTGACCCGCAGCGAGGGGTACGTACCGCTCACGTCGCCGCCGTACGTCGCCGCCTTCACGCCGGTCGCCAACATCGCCGTCGGGGACGTGACGCCCTGGGGCGTCGCGGCCGAGCTGGAACGGCTGTTCCCCGGCACGGTGACGGGCGCTTTCCGGGAAGAGGACGCTTTGTCGGCAAATGTGCTGCGTCTGGCGGGTGACCGTAGGATCGTCGCTGTGGTTCGCGACGTCCACCGTCATCCCTGGATGGCCGCAGCCCTCGGCGCCCTGATCGCCGCCCGGCCCGACACGGTCGTGGTGGAGATGGGGGTGCCGCAGGCCCTGCCCTCCGGCGCGCTGCACATCGCGACCCATGGCGCGGCCCGCGTGTGCGGGCAGGCGGCCGCGGAGGTCATCGCCGGCCAGGAGTGATCGCACGACCCAGCTACGGAGGCAGCACGAATGTCCGACACGAATCCGACCCTGCCCGTCCATACGCCGGGTCGGATCATGTCCGGCGAGATGGCCGAGCAGCCTGCGGTACTCCGCCGCATACTCGAAGAGGGCGCGCCCCACATCCGCGAGGTTGCCGAGCGGATCGCCGCCCGCAACCCGCGCTTCGTCCTCCTCTCCGCGCGCGGCACCTCCGACAATGCGGCGCTCTACGCGAAGTACCTGATCGAGGTGCTGCTGGGTAAGCCGGCCGGCCTCTCCTCGATGTCCACGACGACGGCGTACGGGGCCAAGCCCGACCTGACGGATGTCCTGGTCATCACCGTCAGCCAGTCCGGCGGCTCACCGGATCTGGTCGCCTCCACCTGGGCCGCCCGGGAGGCCGGCGCGATCACGCTGGCGGTGACCAACAACCCGGACTCGCCGCTCGCTGAGGTCTCCGAGTTCCACATCGACGTCCTGGCCGGCCCCGAGAAGGCGCTCCCGGCGACCAAGACGTACACGGCCGAACTGCTGTCCCTCTACCTGTTCGTGGAGGGCCTGCGCGGCGGCGACGGCAACCACGCCAAGATCCTCCCCGAGCTGGCCGAGCAGATCCTTGCCCGCCAGTCCGAGGTCAAGGCTCTCGCCGCCCGCTACCGCTTCGCCGACCGGCTCGTCCTCACCTCGCGGGGCTACGGCTACCCGACGGCCAGGGAAGCCGCCCTGAAGCTGATGGAGACCAGCTACATCCCGGCACTGGCCTTCTCCGGCGCCGACCTCCTGCACGGCCCCCTCGCCATGGTCGACAACGTCTCCCCGGTCATCGCCATCGTCACGGAAGGCAAGGGCGGCCAGGCCCTCCAGCCCGTCCTGGACCGCCTCCGAGGCCGCGGCGCCGACCTCGTCGTCATCGGCAACCGCGAGTCCGTCGAGGCTGCCTCCGCCGGCTTCGCCCTCCCCACCGAAGGCGTCGCCGAGGAGGTGCAGCCCATCCTCGAGATCCTGCCCCTCCAGATGCTCGCGTACGAAGTCACCATCGCCCGCGGCCAGGACCCCGACGTCCCCCGCGCCCTCGCCAAGGTCACCGAGACCCACTGACGCGCCCTGTGACGCCGTTGTTCCCCCCACCCCGCCCCTTCCCGAAACCAGGGGCGCTGCCCCCAGACCCGGCACACCCGGGCGCTTCGCGCCGGGTGTCACCGGCCGGCGTAAACGGCCACTGAGTGCGGGGCGGACCGGAAACCGCAGCCACGCACTCGGTGGTGTGGGCCGGGACTGTGAGGCCCCGTAAACGCACTTCGGGCCGCGGCGCCGGGACGGGACCCTCAACCCATCCGGCACCGCAGCCCGGAGCTGCCGTCGGACCGTGGCGCGCGAGGTGTGCGGTTCCTCGCGGGCCCGTAGGGCCGACCGTGAGACCGGGGCGCAGTCAGGGCAGAGAGCGCCGGGGCCTCGCTCCGTCCTCCTGTGCGGGGAGGACGGAAGTCAATTGGAGTTTTCTGTTTCAATTCTGGACTAGACCACTCGCCGCTGTCCACAAAATCCAGGGAACAACGCAGTCAGATCATAAGCTGTTCAACCGCCGCGTGGGGACTGGATGTGAGCGCTTGCCATGAGCGCGGGTACGCTCACTTGTGTGCCCTCCATGAACGATCTCGTACGCCAGCACACCGCACTCGATGATTCCGATCTCGAATGGCTGCATCTGCTGGTCTCGGAGTGGCAGTTGCTCTCCGACCTCTCCTTCGCGGACCTGGTTCTCTGGGTCCCGACCCGCGACGGCACACGCTATGTCTCGGTGGCACAGATGCGCCCGAACACCGGGCCCACCTCCTACCAGGACGACATGGTCGGCCACCTGGTTCCGCGGGGCCGCCGGCCGATGCTGGACGCCGCGCTGGACGAGGGGCGGATCGTACGGGAGGGGGACCCGGAGTGGCGCGAGGAGGTGCCGGTACGGGTCGAGTCGATCCCCGTACGGCGTGAGGGGCGGGTCCTCGGGGTGATCGCCCGCAACACCAATCTGCTGACCGTGCGGACGCCGAGCCGGCTCGAACTGACCTATCTCCAGAGCGCGTCAGACCTGGCGCAGATGATCGCTGCCGGGTCCTTCCCCTTCCCGGCCGAGCAGCTCGACATGGACGCCTCGCCGCGCGCCGGTGACGGCCTGATCCGGCTGGACGCGGACGGCGTCGTCCAGTACGCCAGCCCCAACGCGCTCTCCGCGTATCACCGCCTGGGCCTGGCCACCGACCTCGTAGGGCATCACCTGGGCGAGACGACCGCCGACCTCGCCCCGGCGCGCGGCCCGGTCCACGAGGGGCTGGTGAAACTGGCGAGCGGCTGGGCACCGCGCGAGACGGAGGTCGAGGGCAACGACGGGGTGATCCAGATGCGGGCGATCCCGCTCAGCCCGAAGGGCAACCGGATCGGCTCGCTCGTCCTGCTCCGCGATGTGACCGAACTGCGCCGCCGTGAGCGGGAGTTGATAACCAAGGACGCGACCATCCGGGAGATCCACCACCGGGTGAAGAACAACCTCCAGACGGTCGCGGCCCTGTTGCGCCTCCAGGCCCGCCGCATCGACTCCGACAGGGGGCGTGAGGCGCTGGAGGAGGCGGTCCGCCGGGTCGGCTCGATCGCGATCGTGCACGAGACGCTGTCGCAGAACCTGGACGAGCGTGTCGAGTTCGACGAGATCGCCGACCGGGTGCTGGCCATGGTCGCCGAGATCTCGCCCGGCAAGGTTGTCACCCGCCGTTCCGGCCGCTTCGGCATCCTCACCGCCGAGGTCGCCACCCCGCTGTCCATGGTCCTGACCGAACTGCTTCAGAACGCCCTGGAGCACGGCTTCGGCCCCGGCGAGCAGGGCACTGTCGAGGTGACCGCCACTCGCGCGGCCGCCCCGGACGACCAGCTGACGATCACCGTACGGGACAACGGACGCGGCCTGCCCGACGGCTTCGAGCCGCAGACCGCGGGCAACCTGGGCCTGCAGATCGTACGGACCCTGGTGGTCGGCGAGTTGGGCGGCACCTTCGACATGGTGCCTGCCGAGGGGCGCGGCACTCAGGTCGTGCTCGAACTGCCGCTGGAGGCCTAGTAGACGGCAAGCCCGAACAGCAAGAAGCCCCGGCTGCTCGGGGGAGCAACCGGGGTTCTGCGTCATACGTTGAGCTTTTTAAAGCTGGGTGCTGCGCGTATTAGGAGGTGCTGCGCGCTGCGGCTCGGGGGTAAGCGGGCGCGTCAGGCGCTGGCGTTACGGGCGCGGTTGCGGGCGGCGCGGCGCTTCATCGCGCGACGCTCGTCCTCGCTGAGTCCGCCCCAGACGCCGGCGTCCTGGCCGGTCTCCAGCGCCCACTGCAGGCACTGCTCCATGACGGGGCAGCGACGGCAGACGGCCTTGGCTTCCTCGATCTGCAGCAGCGCAGGACCGGTGTTGCCGATGGGGAAGAAGAGCTCGGGGTCTTCCTCGCGGCAAACGGCGTTGTGACGCCAGTCCATGGCTGCTCCATCTCCTTGTGTTGCCTACAGGTTGCTTGTGAATGTGAACGCTTTCACGAATCCCCCCACACTGACACGGGACATCGCCCAGTCTCCTGGTGCGGTCCCGCTGGGGTGTTGGTGTGGATTCGGGCTCTCAAGGGGGCTCCGCTGAGGAACCGTCCCGATCGCCAAGAAGAGACTCGCAAACCTGGGCTGCGGATACAACCCCTTCCGGAAACTTTTTTTTGATTCCTCGGTGTCGACTAGGTCACAGCCGTACTTCCATGGGGTGTGGGGCAGTCTAAACGTTCGAGTAAAAGGAATGTAAGTCGTTCTGCTTACACAATCACACGCAGTGCACGGCGTACGCCTGTGAAGGTTGCGCTCGTACGCAGCCCCAGGTGGTCTCCGTCCACCTGGAACGGCAGTGGTGCCTGGGAATGCAAGGTGAAGTCGGTCAGGTCGTGAAGGGACGTGGCGTGCTTGCCGTGGGGCCCACGTTCCGGGGTCGAACGCAGGAGCTGGGTGGCGTAGCGGGCCACGGCGGGGGTGGAGAGCTTCGACAGGGCGAGCACGTCGAGCCCGGTGTCGAAGGAAGCCCGGGGCGATGCGTAGACCGGGCGGTTGCCCAGGTAAGTCCATGGCGAGGTGTTGCAGATGATCGCGAGGATCAGATCGGTGACCGGGTCCGCGTCCGGGCGCTCCAGGATGATCCCGCCGCCGGCGCGGCGGTTGGGCTCGGCCAGGAACTGCCGGAGGACCTGGCGTATATAGAGGGCGTGCGTGGACTTCCTGCCGTGCTCGCGCTGCTGTTCCACCCGGCCGACCACGCCCGCGTCGAAGCCGAAGCCCGCGCAGAAGGTGAACCAGCGCGACGGCACGCCCTCGTCCTCGCTGCCCGGGGTGCCACTGACCAGGCCGAGGCCGACGGTGCGTGAGGTGCGGTCGCGCAGCGCGTCGAGAACGGCACCGGTGGCCTCCACGGCGTCGTTCGGCAGGCCCAGGGCACGCGCGAAGACATTGGTCGAGCCGCCGGGCACCACCGCGAGCTTGGGCAGCCGCTCCGGGTCGGGGCCGTGGTACAGCAGCCCGTTGACCACCTCGTTGACCGTGCCGTCGCCGCCGAGCGCGACCACCAGCTCGATCTCGCCGCCCTCTGCCGCCTGCCGGGCCAGATCCCTGGCATGGCCGCGATACGCGGTGGCGACGACCTCCAGCTTCAGATCACTGGCCAGCGCGTGCGCAAGCACGTCACGCGTCCGCGCGCTGGTAGTGGTGGCAGCAGGGTTGACCACAAGGAGAGCGCGCATGCCCGCCAGGTTACCTACCGGGCGGTACCGCTTGCTGCCGGGTATCGGCCCCGGCTCCCGGCGGCCTGGCCCGGGCGGGCTACCCTGCTGGGGTGAGTGGTGAGCAGAGTTCAGCCGGGAAGCGCCGCACGCCGCGACTGACGGCAGCCGCCGCGGTCGCCGCCGCCGAGGGCGCCGCACTGGCCGCCTGGGGCGTCGCGCTGCTGGTGCTCGGCCTGGTCGGGGACCCGGACAGCCCGCAGCAGGCGGAGGCCGGCGGGCTGACCGTCCTGGCGCTGGCGGCGATGCCCTTGGCGGCCGCGTACGGGCTGTGGCACGCGCGGCGGTGGAGCCGCGGGCCGGCGCTGATCATCCAGCTGGTGGCGCTGCCGGTCGCCTGGACGATGAGCCAGAGCGGCGGCCCGATGATCGCGGCGGGCGCCGCGCTGGGCGCCGCCGCCGTGGCCGAGCTGGTGCTGCTCGTCCACCCGGCGGCGACGGACGCGCTGGGCATCGGGCGTACGGCCCAGTAGTCCTTCTCCTTACGCCGCTCGCTCTTCTTACGACCTGATCCACTCCCTATCGTGCACCAGGTCGTTACTCTTCGACCAGCAGTTTGTCGCGCAGCTGCGCGAGCGTACGGGCCAGCAGCCGGGAGACGTGCATCTGCGAGATGCCGACCTCCTCCGCGATCTGCGACTGCGTCATGTTGCCGAAGAACCGCAGCAGCAGGATCTTCTTCTCGCGCGGCGGCAGCTGCTCCAGCAGCGGCTTGAGCGACTCCCGGTACTCCACGCCCTCCAGCGCCTCGTCCATCGCGCCGAGGGTGTCGGCGACGGCCGGCGACTCGTCGTCCGTGTCCGGGACGTCGAGCGAGAGAGTGCTGTACGCGTTCGCGGATTCGAGGCCCTCCAGGACCTCCTCCTCCGTGATCTTGAGTTGCTCGGCCAGCTCATGGACCGTCGGCGCCCGGCCGTGCCGCTGCGACAGCTCGCCGGTGGCCGTGGTCAGCGACAGCCGCAGCTCCTGGAGCCGGCGCGGCACGCGCACCGCCCAGCCCTTGTCGCGGAAGTGCCGCTTGATCTCGCCGACGACGGTCGGGGTCGCGTACGTGGAGAACTCGACCCCGCGGTCGACGTCGAAGCGGTCGACGGACTTGATCAGCCCGATCGTGGCGACCTGGGTCAGGTCGTCCAGCGGCTCCCCGCGATTGCGGAAGCGGCGCGCGAGGTGCTCGACCAGCGGCAGGTGCATCCGCACCAGCTGGTTGCGCAGTTCGGCACGCTCGGGGGAGCCCGGCGGGAGCTTGTTCAGCTCCACGAACAGCGCCCGCGCGCCGGACCGGTCGTGCGGGTCGTGCTGCTCGTGCAGCTGTTCCTTGTCCATGGGTGCCTGCTCCGCCGCGTCCGTTCCGTCTCCGTCGTTGGGGGGCACGGGATGTTGCCGCGCCGCCTGCTGGGCAGGCACGACGTGGTCGCGCACATGGGATGCGCCGCTCTCAAGATCACTCATGGCGATCCCCCGTTCCGAGCACGGTTGTACCGTTACCGGTTCCGAAGGGAGCCGGGACACGCTGACCCCAGTGGGCGTGGGCTGCCTGCATCTGTGGACCTCACGCTTGTCCCGGGCCGGCACCGCGCTTCTTGTGCAGGCTGATGCTGACGGTTTTGTCCTCGGCCACCGTGGAGTCGACCTCTCCGGCCAGTGCGGACAGCACCGTCCAGGCGAAGGTGTCGCGCTCCGGCGCGCGGCCGTCGGTGGTGGGCGCCGAAACGGTCACCCACAGCGCGTCCCCGACGAGCCGGAAGACGCAGCTCAGCACACTGCCCGGGACGGCCTGTTGCAGCAGGATCGCGCACGCCTCGTCGACGGCGATGCGCAGGTCTTCGATCTCGTCGAGGGTGAAGTCCAAACGGGCCGCGAGTCCGGCGGTGGCCGTACGCAGCACCGACAGGTAGGCCCCCGCCGCGGGCAGCCGGACCTCGACGAAGTCCTTTGACCCGGGCTCGCCTGCGATCTGGGACACCCTCACCTCCACTGGATCTCTCGTTCTGTGGTTCTGGCGGTTCTGCGGTTCGCGAGCGACGCTATCGCGATCTGCGGTCGGATGTCGCCCGGACGGAGCACGCCCGGCCTGTCACCCATGGTAAGTGTACGAGTACGCACCGTGGCTAGAGGGTGGGCGGTCTCAATTCGAAAGTGATGCCGCTTTGTTGACATCTGCCTGGTGGGCAAGCGTACGCAGCGCTTCACCGGTGAGTCGCTGGACCGTCCATTCATCCTGGGGGCGGGCTCCGATCGACCGGTAGAAGCCGATCGACGGCTCGTTCCAGTCCAGTACTGCCCATTCAAAGCGCTCGTAGCCGCGTTCGACGCAGATTGCCGCGAGCGCGGCGAGCAACGCCTTGCCGTGACCGCCGCCGCGTGCCTCCGGGCGTACGAACAGATCCTCCAGATAGATCCCGTGCGTGCCCGTCCACGTCGAGAAGTTCCGGAACCACAGCGCGAAGCCCACCGGGGCGCCCGTGCCGTCGTCCTCGGCGATCAGCGCGAACACGGCCGGCTCCGCCCCGAAGAGCGCGTCGTGCAGCTGCTCCTGCGTGGCCCGCGCGCTCTCCAGTTCCCGCTCGTACTCGGCGAGTTCGCGGATCATCGCCCGGATCTCCGGTACGTCGGCAGGCAGTGCGGCTCGGATCATGCGCCCAAGGCTAACCCCTAGGGCCTGCCCGGTGGATCTCCGCGGTGTCACGGACTCCGGCACCAGCCCCTCGCGGCGTTGTCGTCAGTCAACGACTCCCCCAGTTCTGGCGGCTGGGGGAGACCCCACCGCGTTGCGATCGCACTCGCCGGAGCCCGCTCCTTCATCCACGGAGACCCACCGGGCAGGCCCTACCCGGTAATGACCGCTGCGACGGTCGTACCGGGGGCGAAGGCGCCCTCATCGGCGAGGGTGAAGACGCCGAGCAGCATCTTGGCGACGTAGACCCGGTCCAGGGGGAGCCCGTGGCGGGCGGTGAAGTCGTCGGCGAAGGCGTTGAGGCGTGGGGTGGTGCGGGCGTAGCCGCCGCAGTGGAAGCGGTCGTCCAGGGACCAGGTGCCTGTGGGGGAGCCGAAGGCGGCGGTCTGGAGCCGGAGGACGTCGTCGGCGAGGAAGGCGCCGCCGCGCAGGACGGGGAAGCCGATGGCGCGCTGGGCGGGGGAGAGGCCGGCGGCGAGTCCGGCGAGGGTGCCGCCGGTGCCGCAGGCGAGGGTGACGATGTCGACGGCGGTGTCTGCGCCGCGCAGTTCGTGGCCGAGGCCGGCGCAGCCGCGGGCGGCGAGGGCGTTGCTGCCGCCCTCGGGGATGACGTAGGCGGGGCCGAAACGGTCCAGGAGTGCGGCGAGCACATCGGGATCGGCCTTGCGCCGGTAGGTCGCGCGGTCGAGGAAGTGCAGGCGCATGCCGTCGGCGGCGGCGGTCGCCAGGGAGGGGTTCAGCGGGCGGTGGGCCAGTTCGTCGCCGCGTACGACTCCGATGGTGCGAAGGCCGAGAAGGCGGCCCGCCGCGGCTGTGGCCCGCAGGTGGTTGGAGTAGGCGCCGCCGAAGGTGAGAAGCGGGCCGTGCCCGGCTTCGGCGGCGGCGCGGAGGTTGAGGTGGAGCTTGCGGTACTTGTTGCCGGGCAGGTCGGGGTGGATGAGGTCGTCCCGCTTCAGCAGCAGCCGTATGCCGCGCCGGGTCAGCCGCTCGTCGTCGATCTCGGCGAGAGGCGAGGGCAGGGCCGCGTCCAGGGTCTCCGTCTCCACCCGGTCATTGTCACCGCGCCTGGGCGGAGGGGGAGACGTAGACCCGGTAGCCGTGGTGCGAGTGCAGGCCGGTCAGTGGGTGCGAGGCCCAGTGCTGGGCGTAGGACGGGACGTGGGTGTTCGGCGGGACGAACACAGCGACAGCTTCTGTGCGGGCGGTGGCCACGATGTCGGCGCGGGTCGTGTTCTGGTTGTGGCCGGAGACGTCGACGGAGCTGCAGCGGGCCTGGTAGGCGACCGGGATGGCCAGGTTGCCGGTGAGCAGGCAGGGCGGCCGCACGCCGTACGCGCGCAGGTCGGCGGCCATGCGGGCGTAGTCGCGGGTGCCGTTGGAGGCGACGCGGGCGGCGTGGTTGAGGATCAGGTTCTGGCTGACCAGCTGGGCCACGACCACGAGTGCGACCGCCGCCGTGGCGTAGGGCCGCAGGCGGGGCCGCGCGGGCCGTGCCACGGCGACCAGGAACTCCGCGACGGGGATGGAGAGCAGGGCGTAGGCGGGCAGCAGGAAGCGGGGGGCCGCGTAGCCGATGAGCAGGAGATACGGCACCGCCACCGAGAGCCCGCAGAGGGCGGGGAGCGCGGCACCGACGCGCCGCCGCAGCCGGGTGCTGACGTACACGCCGGCCGCCGCCGCGAGCGGCATGGCGAACCACCAGAGCGAGGCCTCGGGATGCCGCCAGGGCCCCGTGCAGGGGCGGCAGAGGGAAGGGCCGCCGGCGAGGGTGCGGAGCTGATCGTAGATGGCGACGTGCCAGCCGAGGCCGCCCTCGATCTGGCTGGAGCGGTTCAGGCGGGCGGCGACGCCGCCGTACGACACGTACGCCTCGACGATCCACTGTGCACCGCCCAGCGCAAGCCCCCCGACGACGGCCGCGAGCAGCACCGGGCGCCGCCACCGCCGTACGAACAGGGCGCCGAGGACCATGGGAAGGGCGAGCCAGGCCGCGTCGGAGGGCCGGAACAGCGCGGCGGCGGCCAGGGAGAGGACGAGCCCGACGACGGCGCGCCGGTCGTCCCGGTCCGTGGCGGCCCGCAGGAAACAACCGGCGGCCGCCAGCCCGCACAACGCGGTCCAGAAGTTCGGCATGGCCTGGAGACCGTAGAGCTGGGTGATCCACAGCCCCGCGAAGAGCACCCCGGCGAGGGCGAGCACGGGCACCGGGCGCAGCCGTCGCCAGACCCACAGGGCGAGGAAGAGGCCCGCGCCGGACAGCACGGCGAGGTAGACGCGGAGCGCGGCCTCGGAGGAGGTCAGGAGGGCCAGGGGGGCGACCAGAACCGGTACGCCACGGGCGCGCGGCGCGCTGAAGTAGGCGGCCGGGATGTGCGGCGCCACCTGGCTGGCGTACACCGACTCGTCCCAGCCCAGGCCGAGGCCGGGCCCGACGAAGATCAGCTGCGCGCCGGTGAAGGCGGCCGCCACGACGGCGAGCCACCACACCGACTGCCACTTCCCGGCGGTTGTCGCCCGGAGGCGGGGCAGCAGGTGAGGCGCCGCCACTTCCCCTGTCGTCGACATCGTTTCCCCATCCGGCATTGAGAGCACTACACGCTGTAGGGTAGCGGGTGCCCTACAGCACCTAGGGGTATGCACCGGGAAGGTGAACCCCACGGACTGTAAGGTGCGGTTATGGCAGCCACGGAGCCCCAGGACAAGTCGGCGCGCCGCAGCCCCGGCGAACTGGAGAGCGAAATCCTCGCCACGTTGTGGGCGACCGATCGCGCGCTCACCCCGGCGGACATCCAGAGCGAGCTCGGCAGTGGCCTCGCCTACAACACCGTCCACACGATCCTCAAGCGCCTGTACGACAAGGGCATGGTCCGCCGCGACGCGGACGGCCGGCGCGGTGCCTACCGGCCGACCAAGAACGCGGCCCAGCTCACCGCCGAGGTCATGCACCAGGCGCTCGACCGGGGACCGGACCCCATCGCCGCACTGCAGCAGTTCGTGACCGGCCTCAGCCCGGCCGAGGAACAGGCGCTGCGGCTCTTCCTCACGGCCGGGGACGAACGCCTCACGGCCGGGGACGAACGCGGCCGCGCCTCATGAGGATCGACGTCTACCTTCCGCTCGCCCTGTCCCTGCTGCTCGCCGCCGTCAGCCCGGCCGTCGGCCGGCGGCTCGCGCCGGCGCCCGCCGCACGCGCGCTCGCCGTCTCCGCCGCGCTCACGGCCGCAGCCTCCGTCTGGGGCCTGATCCTTCTCGCGGCCACCCTCCTCGGCGATTCCCCGCCGGTCGTCGCCGAGGCCAGGGAGCACCGCTTCCACATCCCTGAGCCGGTGCCTTTCGCCATCGCCATCGCCGCGCTGCCCGCCCTGACAGCCGTCGTCGTCCGGCTCTGGCGGACGCTGCGCGCCGTACGCGTCACCGGGCGGGCGCTCCGGCGGCTGTCCGCCTCCCACCCCGGCGGCACCGAGCTGATCGTCGCCGCCTCCGCGCAGCCGCAGGCCTTCGCCGTCCCGCTCCGCGGCCCCGACGCGCCTGGGCGCATCCTCGTCAGCACCGGGATGCTCGCCGTGCTCGACGCGCCCGAGCGGCAGGTCCTGCTCGCCCACGAGCGCGCCCACCTGGTCCACGGTCACTCCCGGCTCGCCCTCCTCGCGGAGGTCGCCGCCGCCGTCAATCCGCTGCTCATCCCGGTACGCGACACCATCGGCTTCCTCCTGGAGCGCTGGGCCGACGAGCGCGCCGCCGAAGCCGCCGGCGACCGCCGCGTCGCCGCCCGGGCCCTGGCACGGGCCGCGCTCGCCTCGCACGGCAGCCAGGCACCGCTCTGCGCGGCGCTCGGCTTCTCCGAGCACGGGATCACCCGCCGGGTCAGCGCGCTTCAGAGGGCGCCGCTCCCCACCGTCCGGGCTGCCGTCCTCGCCGTACTCCTGCTGGGCCTGGTCCCGGCGGTCGGGGCGGCCGACGCCACGCACGACTTCCTCCGCATGATGGGCCGGTACCTGGCTCTGTGGCTGTGAGGCGGGCGGCCTACGGCTTCCGGCCCAGCAGGCACAGCAGCTTCGTCTGGTCGTCGGCTTCCGGCGGCGGAGGGACGGGCGGCGCGAACAGCCCGCTCTTGTGCAGTTCGGAGGCGTACGGCTTCACCTCGCGCAGGGCGGCGGTGGCCAGCCCGTCCGGCATCCGCTCGTCCGTGCCGATCGCCCGTGCCAGGTCCCAGCCGTGCACGGCGGCGTCGGTCGTCATCTGCGCGCAGTAGGCGGCGCCCGGAGTATCCGCGTACGACAGGTGCACGATGCGGTCGAGCGCCCCGGCCTCCCGGAAGGCGGCGCGCGCCTCCTCGGAGGCGCGGTCCCAGGCGCCCACGGGGTCGTCGCCGAGCTGATCGCCCTCAAAGGCGTCGCCGACCTGCGCGATGGTCTTGCCGTCCCGCACCAGGGGCGGGACCCAGAGCTGCTCGACGACGAGGTGGTTCACCAGGTCGCGTACGGACCACGCCGTGTCGGGTGTGGGGGCGTCCCACTGGTCGTTGCGTACGGCGTGCACACCGGCCGAGAAGAAGTCGAGGGCCAGGCCGTGCATCCGCAGGATCTCGGTCTTGTTGTTGGCGGCCATGTCTCCATACTCGCCCCGGACACGGGCCGCACGCACGAGGATGATGACCATGAGACCCCCGAATGCCGCCTCCGCCGCCCGCTCCGCCCGGCCGAGCAGCAGCGCCCGTTCGCGCTCATTTCGGGTGAGGGCGGCGGCGCGCTCGAACTCGGCCTGTGCCTCGGTGTGCCGGCCGAGGCGTTCGAGGAGGTCGCCGCGGACGCTGGGCAGGAGGTGGTAGCCGCGCAGGGCGGGTTCGCCGGCCAGCTCGTCGACGAGCTTGAGGCCTTCGTCGGGGCCGTACGCCATCGCGACGGCGACGGCGCGGTTGAGCTCCACGACCGGGGAGGCGACCTGCCGGGACAGGGCCTCGTAGAGCTGGGCGATGCGCGGCCAGTCCGTCTCGTCGGCGCCGAAGGCCCGCGCGTGGCAGGCGGCGACCGCGGCCTGGAGGACGTACGGCCCGGGCGGGCCGCCGAGCGCGTCGGCGCGGGCGAGGGCGGCGAAGCCGCGGCGGATGAGCAGCCGGTCCCAGTGGCGGCGGTCCTGGTCGACCAGCAGCACCGGCTCCCCGGAGGGCCCGGTGCGGGCGGCCAAGCGGGACGCCTGGAGCTCCAGCAGGGCGACCAGCCCGTGCACCTCCGGCTCCTGCGGCATCAGCCCGGCGAGGACCCGGCCGAGCCGCAGCGCGTCCTCGCAGAGCGCCGGCCGCATCATGTCGTCGCCTGCGGTGGCCGAATAGCCCTCGTTGAAAATCAGGTAGATGACCTCCAGTACCGACGCCAGCCGCTCACCGCGCTGCGGCCCCTGCGGCACCTCGAAGGGCACGCCCGCGTTCGCCAGGGTCTTCTTGGCCCGTACGATCCGCTGGGCGACCGTCGCCTCCGCGACCAGGAAGGCCCGCGCGATCTCGGCAGTCGTCAGACCGCCCAGCAGTCGCAGGGCCAGCGCCACCCGCGCCTCGGTCGCCAGCACCGGATGGCAGGCGGTGAACACCAGCCGCAGCAGATCGTCCTCGATGTCGCCGTCCGCCGCTGCCTCGGCCGCCGCGAAGTCCTGCTCCGACGGGTCCTCGACCTCCAGCCGGTGGCCCAGCTCCTCGAGCTTGCGCGCGTAGCGCTCCTTGCGGCGTACGAGATCGATCGCGCGGTGCTTCGCCGTGGCCATGAGCCAGGCGCCCGGATTATCCGGGACACCTGACTCCGGCCACTGTTCGAGGGCGGCGACCAGAGCGTCCTGCGCCAGCTCCTCGGCGATGCCGAGGTCTCGTACGATCCGCGCCACACCGGCGATCACTCGGGCGGACTCGATCTGCCACACCGCCTCGATCGCCCGGCGGGCGTCGTCGTCAGAGCTCACAGCCACCCATCAGAGCAGCCGCTCCGGGTGGCGGCAAGCAGGGAGCCCGTAGGGGCCGTCGGGGCCGTCGGGCTAGAGCTCGGCCTCCTCGACCTGACGGAGCTCACAGGTGAGGTCCCACTCGTCGCCGTGGACCTTCAGGAAGCGCTTGGTCCACTCGATCGCCTCCTCCTTCGACTTCGCCTGGACGATCGCGTAGCCGCCGATGAACTCCTTCGTCTCGGTGAACGGCCCGTCGGTCACGGTCAGCTCTCCGTGGTTCCAGCGCAGGCGCGTGCCCTCCGAGGTGGGCCGCAGGCCGCCGGTGTCGAGCATCACCCCGGCCTTGGTCATCTCCTCGATGAGCTTGCCCATCTCCTCCATGAGCTCCGGGCTGGGGCCGCCCTCAGGGACGTTGTCCTCGTTGATCCTGATCAGTGACATGAAGCGCATGGCCCTGTCTCCTTCTTCGCTCTGTGCCTGTCGGCGGGGGCGTTCCCCGCTTCTGGATACGCGTCGAACGGGAGCGGCGCGGATCGACACGAGGGCCGAAATTCTTTTCCCGGAGTCTGCGGATAGCATGCGAACGGCGCCGCGAACGATCAAAGCGAGACGATCAACCCAAGCAAAGGACCGTTCCGTGCGAGAGCGAGACATCGCCGTCTTCAGCGGCAGTGCCCACCCCGAGCTGGCCGCCGCCATCTGCGCTCACCTCGGCGTGCCCCTCCACCCGGTGCGCGTCGACCGCTTCGCCAACGACTGCCTCGAAGTGCAGCTCCAGGCCAACTGCCGCGAGCGCGACGTCTTCATCGTCCAGCCGCTCGTCCGCCCCGTGCAGGAGCACCTCGTCGAGCTGCTGCTGATGCTGGACGCCGCGCGCGGCGCCTCCGCCGCCCGTACGACCGTCGTCATGCCGCACTACTCCTACGCGCGCTCCGACAAGAAGGACGCCCCCCGCATCTCCATCGGAGGGCGTCTGGTCGCCGACCTCATGGCGACCGCCGGCGCGAACCGCGTGCTGGCCATGACGCTGCACTCGCCGCAGGTCCACGGCTTCTTCAGCGTCCCCGTCGACCACCTGCACGCCCTGCGGGAGCTGGCCGCGCACTTCGCACAGTACGACCTCAGCAACGCCGTCGTCGTCTCTCCCGACCTGGGCAATGCCAAGGAGGCCGCCGCCTTCGCCCGGCTCCTCGGCGTGCCGGTCGCCGCCGGGGCGAAGCAGCGGTTCGCCGACGACCGGGTCAGCATCTCCGCGGTGATCGGTGAGGTCGCCGGGCGCGATGTGATCGTGCTGGACGACGAGATCGCCAAGGGCAGCACCGTGCTGGAACTGCTGGACCGGCTCCGGGAGACCGGCGTCGCCTCCGTCCGCGTGGCCTGCACGCACGGCCTGTTCGCCGACGGCGCCCTCAAGCGGATCGGCTCCCAGCCGGACGTCCTGGAGATCGTCTGCACGGACACGGTGCCCGTGCCTGACGGCGAGCGGACGGACAAGCTGCGGGTGCTGTCGATCGCGCCCGCCCTCGCCGAGGCCATGCGGCGGATCCACAACGGAGAATCGGTGAGCGCTCTTTTCGACGCGTAGTGTCGAAAGCGAGCCGACGGCTCCGACGTCTCCCGCGAGAGGCACCCCACCCGGGGCGCCCCGAGCGCACGAGAGGTGCACACGCCATGAAGTACATGCTCCTGATCTTCGGCAACGAGAAGGCCTACGGCGAGATGGACACCTGGCCCGAGACGGACCTCGCCGCGATGCGGGACTTCATGGGCGAGTTGAACGACGACCTCATCGCCTCCGGCGAGTTCGTCCAGGGCGTGGGCCTGGCCCACCCCGGGCTCGGCCGGACGGTGCGGGCGACGGCCTCCTACCTCCTCGCCGCCCGCCGCACCTCCAGCCTCCCCGAGCGCGCCCACCTCCAGGGCCAGGCCGCTCAACTGCCGGGCTGAGCCACGAGTTCGACCTCGAAGCCGTCGCCGTTCTCCAGACACACGGCGTTATGGCCCCGCCCGGACGCCCGAGCAGAGCGCCGGCCGACGCGAGCGTCATCCGCCGCCCTGCTGAAGTAGTGACGTCTGCCGCACGCACCACAGGACGGGCCCCTCCACCGGTGCCACCGTCCCCCCCGCCGACCCCTTCATCGGCCCTGACCAGCACGCCCTGGAAGAACTCCTCGCCGGCTTCGAGCCCGAGCACGTCCGACCCTTCGGAGCCGGCGTCACCCCGTCGCCGCCCGCGTCAGGCCACTACGCGCCCTCGGAGAATGACTCGGCTGGGGCGGGTCAGCGCCTCCGGGGTCAGGGTCGGGTCCACGTCGAACGCCACCAGATCTGCCGGTGCTCCCTCAACCAGCCCTGGCAACCCGAGCCATGACCGCGCGGACCACGACGCCGCCCCGACCGCCGCTTCCGCCGGAAGGCCGGC
This sequence comes from Streptomyces soli, assembly GCF_003999195.1. Taxonomy (GTDB): domain Bacteria; phylum Actinomycetota; class Actinomycetes; order Streptomycetales; family Streptomycetaceae; genus Actinacidiphila; species Actinacidiphila soli. Next base: position 20,051 of record NZ_RJVR01000283.1, on the reverse strand, counting down.
CCGGGCCAGCCAGGCGGCCTCGCCCGCGACTGTGCCGCACGGGAGACTGTCGGTCCCGGCGAGGACGCGCTCCACCCGCTCCGGCAGAACAACGCCCCGCACATGCAGCACCAACGCTGTCCCCTCCATCCGCAGCGTGTCGGCCGCCCGGGTAGTGCAGCTCCCGCGCCACGGCCCGTACCTAGGCGGGCTGCCGCGAACTGATCAGTCCAGCAGCCCCAGATCGCCCAGCTCCTTGTGCAGGTCGGAGCGCGGATTGCCCGGACCCCCGACCGGCGCGGCCCGCGCCGGCTCTATGGCTCGCCCGCCCCGCCGGTCCCGGAACACCCACGCCCCGACCACGCCGCCGACCAGGCCGCCGAGGTGCCCGAGCCAGCTCACCCCGGGGGTGCCGGGCACGGCCACCGTGAGCATGTACGCGAAGGAGCCGGCCATGACGACGCCGATGAGCGTGTCGATGAGATGCCGGTCGAAGAGCCCGCGCACGACCACGTATCCGAAGTACCCGAAGATCAGCCCGCTGGCGCCGACCGTCTCGACACTCCCGCGCTCGAAGAGCCACACCGTCAGCCCGCTCGTCATGGCGACCAGCAGTGTCAGACCCAGAAAGCGGGCCACGCCCCGGTACGCGGCGAGGAAGCCGAAGATGAACAGCGGCCCGGAGTTGCTCTCGATGTGCGCCCAACTCCAGTGCAGCAGGGGCGCGGTGAGGAGGTCGGGCAGCGTCCCGAGGTTGCCGGAGACCAGACCGTAGTCCCGGGAAAGGCCGTACTGCTGCGCCCAGTTGGCGAGCTGTACCGCCCACACGACCGCCAGGAAGCCGAACATCACGAAGAACGCCTTCCGCGCCTCCGCGATCATCTGCTCCGCGCCTTCCGGCCCACCGCCCGCCGGTCTCCGACCCGCTTCACTCATCACGCGCGCACTCTAGACGCAGCCACCGGCGCCCCGGATTGCGGGAGTTCTAGCCACCGAGTGTATAGACTCAGAGTATACGCTGAGAGTACGTTGACGCCATGAGTGTTCCCCTGACCCTGCTGGGCCTGCTCGAGCGAGAGCCGAGCCATGGCTACGACCTCAAACGCGACTACGACGCCGTCTTCGGGCGCGGCAAACCACTCCCGTCCGGGCAGGTCTACGCCACCCTCGGCCGACTGGCCCGGGACGGAAAGGTGGTGGTGGGCGAGGCGGAGGCGGGAGCCGGCCCCGACCGCAAGCGGTACGTCATCACCGAGCAAGGAGCGACCGAGTTCGAGGCCTGGCTGACCGAACCGGTCGAGGCCGAACCGCACCTGCAGACCGTGCTGTTCGCCAAGGTCGTGCTGGCGCTGATGCTGGGGCGCGACGCGGCGCGCTACCTCGACACCCAACGGGCCGCCCATCTGCGGCGGATGCGCGAGCTGATGGAGATCAAGCGGGCCGGCGGCATGGTCGACGCGCTTCTTGCCGACCACGGCCTGTTCCACCTCGAATCGGATCTGCGGTGGATCGACCTGACCGCCGCCCGTCTCGACGCCCTCGCGGAGGCGGTGCGGTCATGAACGCCGACAACCTTCCGGCGAAGCCCAGTTCCCCGAGCCGTATCTTCGAGGCGCGTGACGTCGTCCTGTCGTTCGGCCAGACCCCCGCCCTCCAGGGCGCCGGCCTGACGGTGGAAGACGGAGAGATCCTGGCCATCATGGGTCCGAGCGGCTCGGGCAAGACGACGCTGCTGCACTGCCTGGCAGGGATCCTCACCCCCGACTCCGGTGAGATCCACTTCGCCGGCCGCCGGCTCGACACCATGAGCGAGACCGAACGCAGCGTCCTGCGCCGGGACCGCTTCGGGTTCGTCTTCCAGTTCGGTCAGCTCGTGCCCGAGCTGACCGCCGAGGAGAACATAGCCCTGCCACTGCTGCTGGGCGGCACCCGCCGGACGGCCGCGTTGAAAGCCGCCGGAGAGTGGTTCGAGCGGCTCGGCCTGGACGGCCTGCAACAGCGCCGGTCCGGGGAGCTGTCCGGAGGACAGGCCCAGCGCGTCGCGCTCGCCCGCGGCCTGGTCGCACGCCCGGAGGTGCTGTTCGCGGACGAGCCGACCGGCTCCCTCGACTCCCTCACCGGCGAGCACGTCATGGATCTGCTGGTCGCCGCCGCCCGCGAGCAGGGCACCACCGTCATCGTGGTCACCCACGAGCCCAGGGTGGCCGCGTACACCGACCGCGAGGTCATCGTCCGCGACGGAAAAGTGAGTTCGTACTCGGTCGACCGGGTGGGCTCGTGATCTCCTTCGGCCTACGCCTCACCCTGCGCGGCGGCAGAGAGGCCGTCGCCCGCCTCATCGTCACCGCCGCCGCCGTGGCCCTCGGAGTCGGCCTGTTACTGGTCACCCTGGCGGCCGTCAACGGCGTCAACACGCAGAACGCCCGCTACGCCTGGCTCAACTCCGGCACTCCCGGGGCCACGGCCGCCGGCGTCAAGCCGTCGCCGGACCCGCTGTGGGGCACGCTCGCCACCGACCGCTACGACGGCAAGAGCATCATCCGGGTCGACGTCGCCGCCACCGGCCCCACGTCACCCGTCCCGCCGGGCATCCCGCGACTGCCCGGACCAGGGCAGTACTACGCCTCACCGGCTCTCAGCACGCTGCTCCGTTCCGCGCCGGCCGCCGAACTCGGCGACCGCTACCCCGGGAGCCAGGTCGGCACGATCGGCGCGGCGGCGCTCCCGGGCCCGGACTCCCTGATCGTCATCGTCGGCCACACCGCCGACGAACTGTCGCACGCACCCGACGCGGCTCGGGTCACCAGCATCGCCACCAAATCGCCCAGCAGTTGCTCGAACTGCCAGAACGGCACCCCGGCATCCGGCATCGACCTGATCCTGTCGGTCACCTCGGCGGCGCTGCTCTTCCCCGTCCTCATCTTCATCGGCACGGCCACCCGGCTCGCCGCCGCCCGCCGCGAGCAGCGCTTCGCCGCGATGCGCCTCGTCGGTGCGACGCCCCGGCAGGTCTCGGTGGTCTCGGCCGTCGAGTCGACGGTCGCCGCCGTTGCCGGTACGGCCATCGGCTTCTGCCTGTTCCTCCTCTTCCGGGGGCCGCTGGCGGCGGCTCCCTTCACCGGCGTGCGGTTCTACCCGAGTGACCTGTCGCTGAGCGCTGCCGACATTCTGCTGGTTGCTGTCGGCGTCCCGGCGGCGGCGGCGGCCGCCGCGCGGCTGGCGCTGCGACGCGTACGGATCTCCCCGCTGGGCGTGAGCCGGCGCGTCACTCCGCGCGCGCCCCGGGCGTACCGGCTGATCCCGCTGGCCGCCGGGATCGGCGAACTCAGCTTCTTCGTCGGCAGGCATCCCGCCACCACCGACGGCCAGATCCGGGCGTATCTCAGTGGAATCTTCCTGATGATGGCCGGCCTGGTCATCGCCGGGCCGTGGCTGACCATGGTCGGCGCCCGGGTCATGGCCCGGCGCACCAACCGGCCCGCGACGCTCATCGCCGGGCGGCGGCTCTCGGACAACCCGCAGGCCGGCTTCCGCGCCATCAGCGGGCTCGTCCTCGCCCTCTTCGTCACCAGCACAGCCGTCGGGGTGATCACCACAGAGGTCGCAGAACGCGGCGTCCCGCACGGCAGCGCGGCCGCCAGGAGCACCGTGATGGCCGACTTCTCCGGTGGCTGGACCACCGTCCCGGGCGTGCCGAGGTCGTCCATCCCACCGGTCACGGACTCGGTCCTGGCCGATCTGCGCTCGATCCCCGGCGTCCAGGGCCTGCTGCTGATCCACACCAATCCCCTCGGCACCAAGATCGACCTCGGCGGCCACCAGCCCACCGTGGCCGGACTCATCTCGTGCCGTCAGCTCACCGGCGTGTCGGACTTCGGCCACTGCGCTGCCGGGACGGACGTGGCGTCGGTCCCACCGAACTTCGTCTTCGACTCGGACTCCGCGCCTGCCCAGTACCCCACGGGCTGGCCCGCCGCCCACCTCTCCTCCGCGGCACTCGACAAGGTCCCGGTCCAGACGGTCGTCGTCGGAACCAACGGGTCGCAATCGGTGATCGAGCAGGTGAGAACCGCACTCACCGTCGCCTTCCCCCACCAGCAATGGGCACCCGCCACCACCGCGGAGCGCCGGGCATCCACAAACGACGCGCAGTTGCTCAACGGCTACAAGCAACTGGCCGGTGTCGTCATCATCGCTGCAGCCTCGCCGTGAGCGTCGTCGCCGGCCTCAACGACCGCAAGCGCCCATTCAGCCTGCTCCGTCTGACCGGCGTCCAGCTCGGCACGCTCCGCCGCATCATCGCCCTGGAGACCGCCGTCCCGCTCCTCGTCAGCGCCGTGGTCGCGACCACCAGCGGCTTCCTGGCCGCCAAGCTCTTCCTCAAGTCCCAGCAGAACTACTCCCTCCAACCACCAGGAGTCGAGTACTACGTCACGGTCCTCGCCGGCCTCGCCGTCTCCCTCGGCGTCATCGCCCTGACCCTCCCCCTGCTCAAGCGGATCACCGGCCCCGAAACCGCCAGGAACGAATAACAACAGGAACGAATAAACAAACAGCCCGCGCCCGGGCCGTCAGGACTCCGTGGTCGGTGTCCTTGCGGGCCGGGCGCGGGCCGGCGGTTCTCTGCCGGGATCAGGCCTTCTTGGTCTCCCAGAAGATCTTGTCGATCTCGGCGATCAGGTCGAGGGCCTTCTGGCCGGTCGCCGGGTCGGTCGACGCCTTGGCGGCGCTGAGCGCCTTCAGGGTGTCGTTGACCAGCGTGCTGAGCTGGGGGTACTTCTCGAAGTGCGGGGCCTTGAAGTAGTCGCTCCAGAGCACCGAGACGTGGTGCTTGGCCAGCTCCGCGCGCTGCTCCTTGATGACGATGGCGCGGGCGCGGAAGTGCGGGTCCTCGTTGGCCTGGTACTTCTCCTGGACCGCCTTGACGGACTCGGCCTCGATACGGGCCTGGGCCGGGTCGTAGACGCCGCAGGGCAGGTCGCAGTGGGCGCTGACCTTAACCTTGGGCGCGAACAGGCGAGTGAACATGGCTGTCCTTCCTCGTGATCGTCTTTCCAGATGGGAGATTACCCCCTGCCGGGGTCGTTTTCTCGAGTGCCCCTGGGTGCTTAGTACAAAAGTCTGGTGTCACTCTGGGTCTGGTGGAGGAAGGGACGAGGCAGGCGTGAGGAGGCGCGGCATGCGGGAGGGCAGGGCCAGGCAGCCGTTCCAGCTGGTCGAGGTGACGGGTCCATCGATGCTGCCGACGCTGAAGAACGGCGACTGGCTGCTGATCCAGTACGTGAAGAGTCCGGATGTAGTCCGTGAGGGTGATGTCGTGGTGCTCCGGCACCCGCTCCAGCAGGATCTGCTGATCGTCAAGCGTGCCGTGGAGCGGCGCGACGGCGGCTGGTGGGTGCTGGGGGACAACACGTTCGCGGAGAGCGACAGCCGTCAGTTCGGGACGGTGCCGGACGAGTTGGTGCTGGCCCGGGGGCTGGGGCGGTTCAGGCCGCCGCTGGAGGTTCAGCGGTCGGTGGCCGGGGTGGCTTCGTGGGCGGTGTCGTGTGTGAGACCGCTGAGGGCGGACCGGTCGTTCTCGAGGCGTTTGCGGGCGCGGTAGGCGGCGACGTTTGCGCGGGTCGCGCAGCGGTCGGAGCAGTAGCGGCGCGAGCGGTTTGTCGATGTGTCGATGTACGCGTTCCGGCAGGGTGCGGCCTGGCAGATGCCGAGGCGGTCCACGCCGAGGTCGGTGAGCTGGAAGGCCAGGCCCATGCAGGCGGTCGCGGCGTAGGCGGCGGTGGCGGTGGCGGCGTGGTCTGCGAGGTGCATGTGCCAGTCGGGGCGGCCGCTCTCGTCCAGGTGCTGGTGGCCGGAGATCTGCGGGCTGACCGGGAACTCCAGGAGCAGGGCGTTGAGGAGATCGACGGCCCGTACCTCGTCGCCCTCGGCGGCTGCCTCGAAGACGCCGCGCAGGCGGGTCCGTACGGCGCGCAGGCGGTTGACGTCGGAGTCGACGGCGCGAGCGGCGGCCTGGGTGGACGGCCCGAAGAGGGCGCGTACGGCGTCGACGCTGGTGAGGGCGTCGGTGCCGCGATCCGGCTCTTCGCTGTTCACCAGGCGCACAGCGTAGTCCGAGTAATAGGCCAGTTCCACTTGTAGTCCTTACGGGCGCGCTCTAGGGTGAGTAATGGCTGCCGTGGCTGTAAGGGTATTACGGCTGGAGGGGATCGTCATGCACGTCGCCGACTGGAAGACCTGGCAGGACAGCTGGGACCGGCAGCAGGAGTGGTACCTGCCCGACCGGGAGGAACGCTTCCGGGTGATGCTCGACATGGTGGAGGCCCTCGCCGGCCCCGAGCCCAGGGTGCTGGACCTGGCATGCGGCACCGGCAGTATCTCCGACCGGCTGCTGAAGCGCTTCCAGGGTGCGGTGTCGACCGGCCTCGACCTCGACCCGGCCCTGCTCACCATCGCGAGCGGCTACTTCGCGGGGGACCGGCGGGTCACCTTCGTCACGGCCGACCTGCACGACCCGCAGTGGCCGTCCAAGCTCCCGTACGGGACGTACGACGCCGTGCTGACCGCCACCGCCCTGCACTGGCTCAAGCCGGAGCCCCTCAAGGCGCTGTACGGGCAGGTCGCCGGCGTCCTGCGGGACGGCGGGGTCTTCATGAACGCCGACCACATGCCCGACCCGTCCACGCCCCGCCTGAACTCCGCAGCCCAAGCGCAGGACCGGGCCCGCCAGGAGCGCGAGAAGGCCGCTGGGGTGCTGACCTGGGAGGAGTGGTGGGCGACCGCCAAGGCCGACCCCGTGCTGGCCGAGCCCACGGCTCGGCGGTACGAGATCTACGGCGACCACGCACTCGGCGAGACGCACTCGGCGGAGTGGCACTCGGCGGCGCTGCGCGAGGCGGGCTTCGCTGAGGCGCGGCCGGTGTGGCGCTCGGTGACCGACGCGGTGGTACTCGGACTGAAGTGACGTAGCGCGTAAGGGGCGGCCCCCGATGGGTACCGCCCCTTAGCTTGAGATTAAACCTGTGAAGATCATTTAGCCGATGTGGTGCTCTCGACCTCTGGTGTTGGTTGGCGCTGGTTGTTTTTGCTGGTGGGGGTGGTCTTCCTTTTCCCGACTGGGTAGCGGGTACGGGGTGGTCGGGTGGTGCCTTTCGGGCGGCCAGGGCCTGCGGTTGCGGGTTTCGGTCTTCTGGCGGGAGTGCCGATCGTGCGCCGTAGGTGACGAAAACCTCGGCGGACACGGCCGGGTGTCATCGGCTGGTCGGCGGGGATGGATCGTTCCCACGGGCGTCGCAGGTCACGCGTGAGGGAGCGGGCGAGGCGGAGTTGGGCGTGTGCTGCCAGGATCAGCCAGGTCCAGCGCTCGCCCTGCTCGGGAGTGCGGATCTGCGGACAGGTCCAGCCCAGCACTGCTTTGATCAGCCGAAAGGTGTGCTCGATGTCGAACCTGCGCAGGTAGGTCTTCCACAGCAGGTCCAGGTCGAAGGCCGTGTGAGCGGGCGCGGTGTGCCACAGCCACAGATCCTGTGGCGCCCGGTTGCCGGGCAGGTGCTCGACTTTGATGCGGATCACGGTGCCCGGTATGACCGGCATGGTCCTGGTGAAGCCGGTCCAGCCGGCCTGCCGGGTCAGTTTCTGGTGCAAGCCGTGCCAGGCGGTGACCTTCACCGTGCCGTAGCGGGGACTTTCCGCGACAAGCTGCTCGTCGGGAGTCGGCCAGGTGGCCGGGTTGCTCAGCTCGAACCGCTCGCCGTGTTTCCTGGGCCGTCCGGGCTGCCCCTCGGGCCTGCGCCCGGAAGGATCGGAGTAATAGACCCGGTCCGAGCGCACCCGCCCCAGGATCTGAACTTCCAAGCCATCCTGGCTGGTCAGATAGCTGGTTCGGGTCAGGTCGTAGCCGGAGTCGAAGACGAACACCGGGGCTGGGCGTCCGGCGAGCAGACCGGCAGCGTCAAGACGCCCGACCACCCGCCGTACCTGCCGGGCCGTCACGATGGTGGCGTCGTCATCAGGCCCGATCCGGGCCACGTCCAGCAGCGTCGTCCACGACGTGGCGCCCCACTCCAGGCCGGCGGCGAAGGAGTACGGCCAGCCCGGGATGGTCTTGCGCGCTCCGTCGCAGCGGCAGGACGCGTAGCAGTGGCACAGTCCGTCGGAGGTAACGGCGTCCGGCCGCGCCCACGGCGAGACGTCCACCGCCACCTTGACCGGGCCGTCATCAACGACCTGCCACGAGTTCGCCAACAGCTCCGCCAGAGCTTGGACGTCGATGTCTCCGCAGGCCAGAGCGTCGTACAAGGCTCCGTGGCCGCGGCGGAACGCTTTCTCCTCGGACAGCTCCACCAGCGAGCCGACCGGCCCGTGCGCCGTCAAAACTGCCTCTACCAGCTCGAACAGCGCGTCACCGCGACGTCGTAAGCAGGCATACAGTCCGGCACGGAACGTGATCAGGCGTCGCCGTGCTTCGGCTTCTCCCTCGACCACAGCGCGCAGCCCTGGCATAGTCGGCCCCACGGCCACCCTCCCACCTTCGTAGCTTCAGCACTCCGAAGGGTCGCGGGTGGCCGTGCCTGTTGGCAGGAGAACGACGAACCCCGATAAGAAACGATCTTGTCGGGGTTTAATCTCAAGCTTAGAGGACACGCGCTACAGGACCTTCGACAGGAAGGACCGGGTGCGGTCGTGCTGCGGGTTGGTCAGCACGTCACGCGGATTGCCCGCCTCGACCACGACGCCGTCGTCCATGAAGACCAGGGCGTCGCCCACCTCCCGTGCGAAGCCCATCTCGTGGGTGACGACGACCATGGTCATGCCGTCCTCGGCCAGGCCGCGCATGACGTCCAGGACGTCACCGACCAGCTCCGGGTCGAGGGCCGAGGTCGGCTCGTCGAAGAGCATCAGCTTCGGCTCCATCGCGAGCGCACGGGCGATCGCGACCCGCTGCTGCTGGCCGCCCGACAGCTGCGAGGGGTAGTTCTGCGCCTTGTCGGCCAGGCCCACGCGGTCCAGCAGCCGCTGGGCCCGCTCGCGGGCGACGGCCTTCGACTCGCGCTTGACCATGACCGGGGCTTCCATGACGTTCTCAAGCGCCGTCATGTGCGGGAAGAGGTTGAAGCGCTGGAAGACCATGCCGATGTCCCGCCGCTTCGCGGCCACCTCGCGGTCCTTGAGCTCGTAGAGCTTGTCGCCCTTCTGCCGGTAGCCGACCAGCTCGCCGTCGACCGACAGCCGCCCGGAGTTGATCTTCTCCAGGTGGTTGATGCACCGCAGGAAGGTGGACTTGCCCGACCCCGAGGGGCCGATCAGGCAGAACACCTCCCGGGGCGCGACCTCCAGGTCGATGCCCTTGAGGATGTGCGCCAGGCCGAAGGACTTGTGCACGCCCTCCGCCTTGACCATGGGCTGGCTGCCCGCACCCTTGCTGAAGTCGGTCATCGGGCCACCTCCGGGCGACGCAGGGTTCCGAGATTGGCCTTGATGCGCTGCCACGGAGTCGGCGGCAGACTGCGCAGCGAGCCGCGCGCGAACCGGCGCTCCAGGTAGTACTGGCCGACGCTGAAGATGCTGGTCAGGATCAGGTACCAGGCCGACGCCACGAAGAGCATCTCCATCACCGCGCCCGAGTTCGCGCCGATGTTGGAGGTGGCGCGCAGCAGGTCCACGTACTGCACTACCGACACCAGGGACGAGGTCTTCAGCATGTTGATGAACTCGTTGCCGGTCGGCGGGATGATCACCCGCATCGCCTGCGGCAGCACCACCCGGCGCATGGTCTGGCCGGCGGTCATGCCCAGGGCGTGCGAGGCCTCCGTCTGGCCCTCGTCGACGGACTGGATGCCCGCCCGGACGATCTCCGCCATGTACGCGCCCTCGTTCAGACCGAGGCCCAGCAGGGCCACGACGAACGGGGTCATGACGTCGACCATCTCGTTCTTGTAGATGGGCCCGAGATTCAGGTACTGGAAGATCAGCGCCAGGTTGAACCACATCAGCAGCTGTACGTAGACCGGGGTGCCGCGGAAGAACCAGATGTATAGCCACGCCACGGCGCCCGTCACCGGGTTCTTCGACAGCCGCATCACGGCGAAGAGCACGCCCAGCACCAGGCCGAGCAGCATGGCGGTGACGCTGATCAGGACGGTGTGCCAGAGGCCGGTCAGCACGGAGCTGTCGAAGAGCTTGTCCCCGACGGTTCCCCACATCACGTTGCCCTGCGAGAAGGCGTAGACGAGCCAGCCGAGGAGGACCACTACGACGACGCCGCTGACCCAGCGGCCGTAGCGGCGTACCGGAATCGCACGGATGTCCTCGTAAGGCGTCTGGGCGGCAGCGGGCCCAGGCGCCTTGTCGATCTTGTCAGTCACAGTGACTGCCCTTCTGCGGAACGCGGATCAGGAGCCGCCGTTGATGGCTGCCTTGGTGACGGCGCTGTTGGCCACGTCCCACTTCGCGAGAACCGTCTTGTAGGTGCCGTCGGCGATGATCGCGTCAACGGCGTCCTTGAGGGCGTCGCGCAGCTGGGTGTTGCTCTTGCTGGTCGCGATACCGAAGGGGCCTGCGCCGATCTGGTCGCCGACGACGTCGAAGTCCTTGCCGCCGCCGGAGGTCTTGGCGAGGTAGGCGGCCACCGGGTAGTCGTTGAGGTCAGCGACCGCGCCGCCGGCCTTGACCCGGGTCTGCGCCTCGGCGTCGGTGTCGAACGACTCGATCGTGAGCTTCTTCGAGCCGCACTTCTTGGCCTGGTCCTTGAAGGTGGTCTCGTAGATCGTGCCGCGCTGGACCGCGACGGTGTGGCCGCAGACGTCGGCGAGGGTGTTGATGCCCGACGGGTTGCCCTTCTTGACCAGCAGCGAGACGCCGGACTCGAAGTAGTCGACGAAGTCGACGCCCGTGCCGATCTTCTTGCCGCTGTCGTCCAGGCCCTGCTGGCGTGCCTTGGTGTCGCTCATCGCGGACATGACGACGTCCTGGCGGCCGGTGTTCAGCGAGGTGATCAGGCCGTCGAAGGTGCCGCTGACGAACTCGAACTTCACGCCGAGCTGCTTGCCGAGCGCGGCGGCGATGTCGGGGTCGATACCCACGATCTTGCCGCCCTCGGTGTATTCCATGGGGGCGTAGGTGGCGTCGGTGCCGACCTTGATCACGCCGGACTTCTGGTACGTCGCGGGGAGCTTGCTGAACAGCGGAGCATTCGAGGAGGAGGCGCTGGAAGTCGAGCTGCCCTTGTTGGTCTGGTCACCGCAGCCGGTGAGCAGCAGGGCACCTGCGACCGCGATGGCTCCGACCGCGGCGAAGCGGGGTGTGGCGGTCGAGCGACGGGTGGTGCTGGCGGTCATTGCTGGTTCCTCCTGCGGAGTGGGGTAGCTCCCTTTTGGCTGACACACGCGTTCGGGGTTCGCGACACCGTGTGATCTCAGGCATCTTGCCATCCGGACATGGGCGTTTAGGCGACCGGTTGTGTCAAAATCAGATAACGGGCGATCCCCGAACTCCCACCTGGCCGGTACACCAGGGCCGGACCGCGGTGGGGCTGCGCTGACAAGTTACGCGTATCACGTGCCGTATCCCGCTGTTCGGACTCTTGGTCGCTCTAAGCGGCTATCTCCCGAACTGCTCCTGCCGTCATCGCGCAATTACGACTCGTCAGCGGAAACGGTCTTCCGGTAGAACAGACCCTTACCCCTCATCCGGGGCCCAGGGCGTGCGTGCGGCACGCCTGGCAGCGCGCGTCGCGGGACCCACTCGAATTCCTGTGGCTGTGCTTGCCGAGCCCACCTATCCCCTGTCGTAGGGGGTAGTACCCTCGTAGACAATTTAGACAAAGGGGTCAAAAAAGTGGCAGCGGAGATTGTCAACCCTCGCACTGACAGTGACGGTCCTGAGAGCCCCGTCGATCCGGCGTTCGCCCTTCATCGCGGCGGCAAGTTGGAGGTGTCCTCCACCGTGCCCGTGCGCGACGCGGACGATCTGTCTCTCGCCTACACACCCGGTGTGGCCAAGGTGTGCAGCGCCATCGCCGAGCAGCCGGAGCTGGTCCACGAGTACACGTGGAAGTCGAACGTCGTGGCGGTCGTCACCGACGGCACCGCGGTGCTGGGACTCGGCGACATCGGTCCCGAGGCCTCGCTTCCGGTGATGGAGGGCAAGGCGATCCTCTTCAAGCAGTTCGGCGGCGTCGACGCGGTGCCGATCGCGCTGGCGACGACCGACGTGGACGAGATCGTGGAGACCGTGGTGCGGCTCGCCCCGTCCTTCGGTGGAGTGAATCTCGAGGACATCTCGGCGCCACGCTGCTTCGAGATCGAGCGCAAACTGATCGACCGCCTGGACATCCCGGTCTTCCACGACGACCAGCACGGGACGGCCGTCGTGACGCTGGCCGCCCTGCGGAACTCCGTGCGGCTGACCGGGCGGGCGCTGGGCGAGCTGCGCGCGGTGATCTCGGGGGCCGGAGCGGCCGGTGTCGCGATCGCCAAGATCCTCATCGAGGCCGGCATCGGTGACGTCGCCGTCACCGACCGCAAGGGAGTCGTCCACGCGGGCCGCGGCGACCTCAACTCCGCGAAGCGTGAGCTGGCTTCGTATACGAACCGGGCCGGCCTGACCGGCTCGCTCGAGGCCGCGCTGGAGGGCGCCGACGTCTTCATCGGCGTCTCGGGCGGCACCGTGGCCGAGGAAGCGGTGGCCCGGATGGCCAAGGGCGCGTTCATCTTCGCGATGGCCAACCCGACGCCGGAGATCCACCCCGACGTCGCGCACAAGTACGCCGCCGTCGTGGCAACCGGACGCAGCGACTACCCGAACCAGATCAACAATGTGCTGGCCTTCCCCGGCATCTTCGCCGGCGCGCTCCAGGTGCGGGCGTCCCGGATCACGGAGGGCATGAAGATCGCGGCCGCGGAGGCGCTGGCCGCGGTGGTGGACGGCGAACTGTCGGCGGACCGGGTCATCCCCTCCCCCTTCGACGAGCGGGTCGCCCCGGCGGTCACGGCGGCGGTCGCCGCCGCGGCCCGGGCCGAGGGTGTCGCGCGGCGCTAGGTACGTCCGACAAGAGCCTGGCCGGGTGACGTACGTCGCTTCGCGGGGCGGGGCCTTCACGGGCGCCGCCCCGCGCGGCTACGTTCAAGGTCATGTTCGCTGCCTACGCTGCCCGCATCGACCGTGACCAGCCGCTGAACGGCCTTGAGCTCGGGGAGCGGCCCGAACCCGAACCCCGGCCCGGCTGGACGACCGTGAACGTCAAGGCGGCCTCGCTCAACCACCACGACCTGTGGTCCCTGCGCGGGGTCGGGCTGGGCGAGGAGAGCCTGCCGATGATCCTCGGCTGCGACGCCGCCGGCATCGACGAGGACGGCAACGAGGTCGTCCTGCACTCCGTCATCGGCCAGTCCGGCTACGGGGTGGGGCTGGACGAGCCCCGGTCGATCCTCACCGAGCGCTACCAGGGGACCTTCGCCGAGAAGGTGTCCGTGCCGAGCTGGAACGTCCTGCGCAAGCCCAAGGAGCTGTCCTTCGAGCAGGCCGCGTGCCTGCCGACGGCCTGGCTGACCGCGTATCGCATGCTCTTCACCAATGCCGGGGTACGGCCCGGGGACTCGGTCCTCGTGCAGGGCGCCGGCGGCGGCGTCGCGAGCGCCGCGATCGTGCTGGGGAAGGCCGCCGGGCTCCGGGTCTTCGCGACCAGCCGCGACGAGGCGAAGCGCGCCCGGGCCGTCGAACTCGGTGCGGAGGCCGCCTTCGAGGCAAGCGCGCGGCTGCCGCACCGGGTCGACGCCGTCATCGAGACCGTCGGCGCGGCCACCTGGTCCCACTCGGTCAAGTCGCTGCGGCCGGGCGGCACGCTGGTCATCTCCGGCGCGACGTCCGGGCCGAGCCCGAAGTCCGCCGAGCTGAACCGGATCTTCTTCCTCGAGCTGAAGGTCGTCGGCTCCACGATGGGTACGAAGGACGAGCTCGAGGACCTGCTCAGCTTCTGCGCGGCGACCGGCGTCCGGCCGGTCATCGACTCCGTCTTCCCGCTCGATCGCGCCCGCGAGGGCTTCGAGAAGATGGCGGGCGGCGAGCTGTTCGGGAAGATCGTGCTGACGGTGTGAACTCCGTGGACCCTGTCACGGGGCCGCCGATTCCTCCCGCAGAGCGGCCCGCGTGCGGCGGCTCGCGCGCTGACCGGCCCAGCTGAAGCCGAAGCCGATCACCATGGCTACGACCCCGATGCCCGTCACCGTCGCTCGCGTGCCGGGGGCGATGTGGACCACCTGGGCGACGGCCTGGAAGAGGAAAAAGAGTCCCATCGGCAGCTGACCGATGCCCCACAGTCGGGGGCGAGGGGTCTGGCCGACGAGCCAGGGCAGCATACGGCCGGTGGTCGCCGCCACGATCGCGAGGCCGAGGCTGAGCAGCGCGCAGGCGCCCAGCAGTGCGTTCAGGATGTCCACGGGCTGATCATCGCATCGGGCGCCGGGCGCCGGGGGTCGGACCCCGGCGCCCGGTCAAGGATCCGTCAGGATTTGCGCGTACGCAGGACGACGCCGATGTGCGCCGCTGCCGTCGACAGATGGCGGCGGGCCTCGCGCAACTGCTCGGCGGTGACGCCGTGGTCGCGGGCTGCGTCGCGTACGTCGTCGCGGAAGCGGTCGAGCAGCCGCTCCAGGTCGCGGGCCGGGTCATCGCTCACGGGGGCGTCCTCCGATGCCCAGTCGGGGGCTTCGGCGCCGGCGGGGTCGGGCTTCGCGTACCCCGGCCAGGGCGTCGAGCGGCCGAACTGGCCCAGCTCTCGGCTGAGTTCGGCCAGTCCCTCCTTGAGGCCGCCCTGCCAGTCGCCGCGCTGGACGTGCTCCTGCATCTCGTCCTGCACCCGGCGGGCGATCCGCTGCACCTCGTCGCGGGCGAAGTCCTGCGCCTCCTTGGCCTGGCGCCGGGCGCTGCGGGCCTCCTCCTTGGCGCGGCGGGCCTGTTCCTTCCACTCCTGGTGGTCGGGCGCCGGGCCGGGCTTCGTACGGGCCTGCTGGGCGGCGGCGCGGATCTCGCGGCGCAGGTCGCCGGCGGCGCCGCGGACGTCCTCGCGGATCTCGGCGGCGAGGAGGGAGACGGACTCGCGGATCTCGTTCTCCAGGTCGTCGATCTCACCGGCGCGGGAGGCGAGTTCGGCGCGGCCGGCGTCGGTGATCGCGTAGACCTTGCGGCCGCCCTCGGTGGAGTGGGTGACCAGGCCCTCCTGCTCCAGCTTGGCCAGCCGCGGGTAGACGGTGCCGGCGGAGGGCGCGTACAGGCCCTGGAAGCGCTCCTCCAGGAGCCGGATGACCTCGTAGCCGTGGCGCGGGCGCTCGTCCAGCAGCTTCAGCAGGTACAGGCGCAGGCGGCCGTGGGCGAAAACGGGGGGCATGTCAGGCGTCCTTCCGGAACGGGTCCGTATCGGCGGCGTCTTCGATCGGTGGCCGGCGCAGCAGCGCGATCGCCCCGGACACGGTCGTGGCCTTCAGCCGCGCCCCGCCCGACCCGATCCGCCCGGTGATCCGCTTCGCCCCCCACTGCCCGGTCACCCGCAGTTCGTCGAACGCGCAGCTCACCGCTCCGCTGGTGGTGTTGGCGTCCACCTCCGCGTCCCCCGGCTCCGGGATCCGGATCGCGATCTCCCCGGACACCGTCGTCAGCCGTACGTCGGCGGCACCGCGCGGGTCGAGGTCCAGCACCATGTTGCCGCTCACCGAGTCCGCCTTGACGGCCGCCCCGCTGCCCTCCACCACGGTCAGGTCGCCGGACACGGTGTTGACCTTCAGGTCCCCGGACACGGCCTGCGCCTCAACGCCCCCGTTCACCGTCTCCGCGCTCGCCGGCCCGGTCAGCCCGACCAGCGCGATGTCCCCGTTCACCCCGCGAACCTGTGTACGTTCGGCGATCCCGGAGATCACCGCGCTCGCCCCGACGACCCCCACCGACACATGCGTCCGCTGCGGCACCGCCAGCGACACCACGGCATGCCGGCGCCATCCCTTGCGGTCCAGCCACTTGAAGAGGCCCTTCCACGGCAGGTCCTCGTACGTCACCGTCAGCGTGCCGCCCGCGTGGCTCACGATCAGCGGCGGCCCCTCCAGCTCACTGACCTCCAGTCGCGCGGGGCCCTCGTCGACACCGACCACGTTCACCGCGCCGTTGACGATGCGGACGTGCAGGGTATCGACCCCGCCCTCGAAGACCAGCTTGTCCGGCTCGGTGACGGACCATTCCGACGTGCCGCTCATTTCGCCCCTCCACGGGATGCGCCGACAACGCAACATATCGCGTCTCTGAGAGACACGATATATCGCGTGCAGGGGAAGTCAAGCGGCTACTCGTCGTCGTCCTCGTCGTCGAGCCGGGCCAGCCAGGTTGCCAGCCGCTCCACCGGGATCTCGAACTCGGGGTTCAGGTCCACGAATTCCTGCAGTCGGGCGGCCAGCCACTCGAAGGTGACCTCCTCCTCGCCACGACGGCTCTCCAGCTCCTCGATGCCGCGGTCGGTGAAGTACAAGGGGTGCTCCTGCTCGGGGACGTTCCGGATGGAAGGGGGGCCCCGCACTCGGTGAGTGCGGGGCCCCCCTTCGCGTACTGCTCAGACTACGCAGACCACTCAGATCTCGAAGACCTCGGTGAGCAGCTCCTCCTGCTGCTGCAGGTGCCGCTTCGCCGAGCCGACGGCCGGCGAGGAGGACGACGGACGCGAGACGCGACGCAGCCGGTCCGCGTTGTCGGGGGCGGCGCCCAGAACCAGGTCGAGGTGGTCGATCAGGTTGAGGGCGATGAACGGCCAGGCACCCTGGTTGGCGGGCTCGTCCTGGGCCCAGACGTACTTCTGGGCCTTGGTGAACGGGGCCAGGGCGGCCTGGATCTCCTGACCGGGCAGCGGGTAGAGCCGCTCGATGCGGATGATGGCGGTGTCGGTGTTGCCGCGCTTCGTACGTTCCGCGATCAGGTCGTAGTAGACCTTGCCGGAGCAGAAGACGACCTTGCGGACCGCCTCGGGCTCGACCGTGGAGTCACCGATGACCGGCTGGAAGGAGCCGGAGGTGAATTCCTCGGTCTTCGAGGCCGCGGCCTTCAGACGCAGCATCGACTTCGGGGTGAAGACGATGAGCGGCTTGTGGTGCGGGTTGTGGACCTGCCAGCGCAGCAGGTGGAAGTAGTTCGACGGGGTGGTCGGGACCGCGACCGTCATGTTGTTCTGCGCGCACAGCTGCAGGAAGCGCTCGATGCGGGCCGAGGAGTGGTCCGGGCCCTGGCCCTCGTAGCCGTGCGGGAGCAGGAGGGTGACGCCGGAGGTCTGGCCCCACTTCTGCTCGGCGGAGGAGATGAACTCGTCGACGACGGTCTGGGCGCCGTTGACGAAGTCACCGAACTGGGCCTCCCACATCACCAGCGCTTCCGGGCGGGCCAGCGAGTAGCCGTACTCGAAGCCCATGGCCGCGTACTCGCTGAGCAGCGAGTCGTAGATGTTGTAGCGGGCCTGGTCCTCGGCGAGGTAGAGCAGCGGGGTGTAGTCCTCGCCGGTCTCGCGGTCGATGAGGACGGCGTGGCGCTGGCCGAAGGTGCCGCGGCGCGAGTCCTGGCCCGCCAGGCGGACCGGGACGCCCTCCAGGAGGAGGGAGCCGATGGCGAGGGTCTCGCCCATGCCCCAGTCGATGGTGCCGTCCTCGACGCTCGCCGCCCGGCGCTGCAGCTGGGGCAGCAGGCGCGGGTGGACGGTGACGCGGTCGGGGATGTTGACCTGGGACTCGGCGATCCGCTTGACGACCTCTTGGGAGACCGCGGTGTCCACCTCGACCGGGAACTCCGGGCCCGAGGGCTCGGAGGTGTCGATCTGCGGGGCTGCCGGGGCGGTCGCCTCGCGAACCTCGGTGAAGACCTTCTCCAGCTGGCCCTGGTAGTCCTGGAGGGCCTGCTCGGCCTCTTCCAGGGTGATGTCGCCACGACCGATGAGGGACTCGGTGTAGAGCTTGCGCACCGAGCGCTTCTTGTCGATCAGGTCGTACATCAGCGGCTGGGTGAAGGCCGGGTTGTCGGACTCGTTGTGACCACGGCGGCGGTAGCAGACCAGGTCGATGACGACGTCCTTGTTGAACGCCTGGCGGAACTCGAAGGCGAGCCGCGCGACGCGGACCACGGCCTCCGGGTCGTCGCCGTTGACGTGGAAGATCGGCGCCTCGATCATGCGGGCCACGTCGGTGCAGTACATCGAGGAGCGGGACTCGGCCGGGGCGGCGGTGAAGCCGACCTGGTTGTTGATCACGATGTGCACGGTGCCGCCGGTGCGGTAGCCGCGCAGCTGCGACATGTTGAGGGTCTCCGCGACGACACCCTGGCCCGCGAAGGCCGCGTCGCCGTGCAGCTGGATCGGCATGACGGTGAAGTCGGTGCCGGCCTTGCCGATGATGTCCTGCTTCGCGCGGGCGACACCTTCGACGACCGGGTCCACGGCCTCCAGGTGCGAGGGGTTGGCGGTGAGCGAGACCTTGATCTGCTCGCCGTCCAGGCCCGTGAAGGTGCCCTCGGAGCCCAGGTGGTACTTCACGTCGCCGGAGCCGTGCATCGACTTCGGGTCGAGGTTGCCCTCGAACTCGCGGAAGATCTGGGCGTACGACTTGCCGACGATGTTCGCCAGCACGTTGAGGCGGCCGCGGTGGGCCATGCCGATGACGACCTCGTCGAGCCGCGACTCGGCGGCCGCGTCGATGACGGCGTCCAACAACGGGATGACGGACTCGCCGCCCTCGAGGGAGAAGCGCTTCTGGCCGACGTACTTCGTCTGCAGGAAGGTCTCGAAGGCCTCCGCCGCGTTGAGGCGGCGCAGGATCCGCAGCTGCTCGTCGCGCTCCGGCTTGGAGTGCTGGCGCTCGATGCGGTCCTGGATCCACCGGCGCTGCTTCGGGTCCTGGATGTGCATGAACTCGACACCCACGGTGCGGCAGTACGAGTCGCGCAGCACGCCCAGGATGTCGCGCAGCTTCATCATCGTCCTGCCGGCGAAGCCGCCGACCGCGAACTCGCGCTCCAGGTCCCACAGGGTGAGGCCGTGCTCGATGACGTCGAGGTCGGGGTGCTTGCGCTGGCGGTACTCCAGCGGGTCGGTGTCGGCCATGACGTGGCCGCGGACCCGGTAGGAGTGGATCAACTCGAAGACGCGGGCGGCCTTGGTGACGTCGTCGTCGTGCGAGACGTCGATGTCCTTGAGCCAGCGGACCGGCTCGTACGGGATGCGCAGCGCCTCGAAGATGTCGTCGAAGAAGCCGTTCTCACCCAGCAGCAGCTGGTTCATGATCCGCAGGAACTCGCCGGACGCGGCGCCCTGGATGACCCGGTGATCGTAGGTGGAGGTGAGGGTCATCACCTTGGAGATGCCCAGCTTGTTCAGGGTGTCCTGGGAGGTGCCCTGGAACTCCGCCGGGTAGTCCATCGAGCCGACGCCGAGGATCAGGCCCTGCCCGGGCATCAGGCGCGGCACGGAGTGCACGGTGCCGATGCCGCCGGGGTTGGTGAGCGAGGCGGTGACGCCGGAGAAGTCGTCCATCGTCAGCTTGCCGACGCGGGCGCGGCGGACGATGTCCTCGTAGGCCTGCCAGAACTCGAAGAAGTTCATGGTCTCGGCCTTCTTGATCGCCGCGACGACCAGCTGCCGGTCGCCGTTCGGCTTGACCAGGTCGATGGCGAGACCGAGGTTGACGTGGTCGGGCTTGACCAGCGTCGGCTTGCCGTCGCGCTCCGCGAAGGAGTAGTTCATCGACGGCATGATCTTCAGCGCCTGCACCATGGCGTAGCCGATGATGTGCGTGAAGGAGACCTTGCCACCCCGGGCGCGCTTGAGGTGGTTGTTGATGACGATCCGGTTGTCGAACAGCAGCTTCACCGGGATCGCACGGACGGACGTGGCCGTCGGCAGCTCCAGCGAGGCGTTCATGTTCTTCGCCACAGCGGCCGACGGGCCGCGTAGCACGACGTACTCCGGACCGCCCTCGGCCGTCACGGCGGCCTCCGCGGCCGGCACGGCCTTGGCCACGGGCGCCGCCTTGGGGGCGGGCGCCGGGGCCGGGGCCGGCTGCGGC
>NZ_RJVR01000169.1 GCF_003999195.1 Streptomyces soli | reverse complement strand
GACGGCGCCGCCGTCTCCGCCAACCTGGGCGTGAATCCGTCGCTGACCATCACCGCCCAGGCGGAGCGCGCGATGTCCCTGTGGCCCAACAAGGGCGACGCGGACACCCGCCCCGCCCAAGGTGAGCCTTACGTACGGCTGGCGGCGGTCGAGCCGCACCACCCGGCGGTCCCCAAGGACGCGTTCGGCGCGCTGCGGCTGCCGCTGCTGCCGGTGCCGAAGGTCCCGCCGAAGTAGAGGCGCGCCCGGGCGCCCGTCGTTCGGGCGCCCAGGCGTCGGCTCAGGCCGCGGTGCCGGCCTTGCGGCGGCGTACGACGAACATGGCGCCGCCGCCGATGGCCACGGCCGCGCCGCCCGCGAGGGCGATCACCGGCAGGGCGGAGGACGAGCCGGTGTCGGCCAGGCTGCCGATCTGGGTGTCGCCGGCCGGCTTGTGTGCGTCTTGCCGCCGGTCTGCGGCTCGGCGTTGCCGGGGTTACCCGGGTCCGAACGGCGGCGAGGATGTCGAACTGGTAGTAGCTGTCGCCGCCGGAGTAGACGCACTCGCCCTTCTCGTTGGCGTAGATGCCGATGCTGATGCCGGCCGGGGCGGACTTGTCGACGCTCAGGCGGAGGTTGAGCGAGAAAGTGGGTGACCATCTCGTCTCGCCGTTCCTCGTCCTTGCGGGTTGCGATCAGGAACCGCTCGGTGACCTCGTCGATGAACAGCACGATCGGTGCCGGGTGTTCGTCCTCCCGCAGACCCCAGATATAGATGAGTTCCGGCACGGTCCCGAGTCTTGAGGTACGTCGACCTTTCGCGCGCGAATTTGGAGGCACCTTGAAGCTCTTGCTTACGTCAGGCGGCGTCACGAACCCAAGCATCCACACGGCGCTCGTAAAGCTTCTCGGCAAGCCGATCGCCGAGTGCCACGCCCTCTGCATCCCGACAGCACAATGGGGTCACCCTTTGTGCGGTCCGACATCGGTGCGGGGCCTCGTAGCCGCCCAGCCCACGTGGCAACACCTGACCGGCCTGGGCTGGGCGTCACTTGGCGTCCTCGAACTCACCGCACTGCCCACCATCGGCGCAGAACGATGGGTCCCCTGGATCCGGGAGGCCGACGTGCTCCTGGTCGACGGCGGCGACGCGACGTACCTGTGCCACTGGATGCGGGAGTCCGGGCTGGCCGATTTGCTGCCTTCTCTGCCCGACACGGTCTGGGTGGGAGTGAGTGCCGGAAGCATGGTGATGACGCCCCGGATTGGAGCGTACTTCGTCGAGTGGCCGTCCGCGCCGGACGACCACACTCTGGGAGTCGTCGACTTCTCAATCTTCCCGCACCTGGACGCTTTCCCAACGAACACCCTAGCTGACGCAGAGCGGTGGGCCGCCGACATCGGCGTCCCTGCCTACGCCATCGACGAACAGACGGCCATCAAGGTCGTCGACGGCTCCGTCGAGGTGGTCTCCGAAGGGCAATGGACGAAATTCGGGTCATAGCCGCCCGCCATTCGTGACGTCGCGTCGTTCCGCGAGACCCCATAACGCGCCGCGACCTCAACCACCGGAGCGCCGGCAGCCACCTCCATGGCCGCGTGATACCGCTGCTCGACCACGCTCAACTCCACCCACCAGCACGGCTCCGGCCCTCCCGCACGCGCCGAATCAGACGCACACAGCCAAGCCGAGGCAAGCGGTGTCAAGCATCAGGTGAAGCCACACTGTCAACCGTCAACCGAGACACGACAACATGAAGCGATCGCTGTGCGGTAAGACTTTCTCTACTTCATCAAGCACCCGTCGTCGCTCCGCTCCTCCGGGCGGGCGCGGGCGGCCGGCGGCGCCCGCGCTCATGTCTCCGCCCCGCTCGGCACCGCCGGCCGCCCGCTCCCGCCCAAGAGGCAGGCACACAGTGCATGAGGTCAGAACACGTCGTGGCTGGGGCGGTCGGCGGAACGGCTTTAGGCAGCCACCTTGGCGCGAGCCTCGAAGATCATGGCCCCACATCGGGCACTAACGGGCAGGTCTACAAGCCTGCCCGATCCGCGGGCCAGCGTAAGGGGCCATGATCACTCGCGCCAAGGCAGCTCCAGCCCAAAGCCGTTCCGCCGACCGCTCGGTACCGCGAGACGAGGAGAAGACTGCGCGGTTCAGTACCAGAAGGCCTTGACGACGGCGTGCCCCGTGGGGACGGTCCGGGTGTAGAAGGCCTGCAGGTCGGTGTGATGGGTGAGGAACCAGCCCTTGACCTCAGCCTCGTCGAAGGCAGAGAAGGGAGGCAGGACCTTCGGCCGGGCCACCTCCCAAAGATCGTCGAAGGAGACCGCAGCCAGGAAGTCCGTTACCTCGCGCACCTGGGCGGGGCGGAGTATCAGAAATGGCGGCTGGTTGTGAGTGGCGTGGTACACAGGGTCGCCACCGAAGACCGGGAGCTCCCAGTCATGAGAACCCTGCGGGGTGTACGCCGCCTTATAGACCTGATGGAGGGCGGGGAAGTGGTATTCCACGACTTCGGCGATTCCGGCCTGGCGTTCGGCCTGGAAGCGGTCGAAGTCCCCGGCGTCCCCCATGAACTCCGCCAGCCAAGCCCAGTCGTCTCGGATCTCGGACTCTGGCATGGCGTGCAGCTGCATCTCGATGCTCATGCCGTGCATTCTGGTCGAGGCAACCGACGAGCCCTGCCCACCATGTCCCCAGGAGCCCTGATCCGTCCTGGGCACCGGCATCCTGGCTGGGCCGTCTCTGGGCCGTCCGAGGCGAACCGGCGTTGACAGATGATGACAACTAGTCCCGGCATCCGTGCAGGTCACAGGCTCAGCTACGGTGAGCCGGCGCACGTGAGAGCCTTGGCTCGTCACTTCCAGAAGAACTGATGTGTCCTTGTGAGTTACAGCATCTACGTTCAGCGCTTCGCACATGGTGACGTGGCGCCCATGGACGATGAGCGGGGCCAGGTACTCCTGGCGCCGCACGTGGTGGCCGGAGAGCCGGACTACGGTTTCATCCGCATCCGGGCGAGCGACGGCGGCGAGGCCGACGTCTATACAAGCCCAGGCAGCATCATGATCAACCGCTTCGCCTGGGGCGGCATCCTCGACATCGTCGCCGAGCTGGTCGAACGTCTGGAGGCTGTGATCCTTTTGCCGGAAGGGGTGGCCATCTTGGGTACCGCGGAGGGTCGCTCGCACCTGCCAGTTGAGCTTCGGGCCGACGCCGTCGTTGTCGACCTCAGCGGTGCAAACATCCAGGGCGTCATCGAGAGCGTTTGACGGCAACCGTGGCCATGCCGGTCATGAGCGTAGCCTGCACAAGCGGTCGGTACAGCAGTACAGCAACCACGGCAACCGCTGCCGACCGCTACCGGGCCCAGGCGACCGGCTGAACAGCCATGCAGACCTCAGCGACCGTCCCGCCCATAGTTCGCATCGAGGGGATCGGGCGTGCCACAGGGGCCTCATCCGCGAAGCGGTTCAGGCCCCTGACTCGTTCCCGGGGCGCAGGTGTCGAGCGGCCCTGGTCCAACCACACCCCAGAATTATGGCAGGTCGAAACTTACGAAGGAGTGGGCGGCGATGCCGCTCGTAGGAAATCCGAACTGCACGTCCGTCAACATGCGCAGGACGAACTCACCAAAGCCGCAGTCGAATCGTTCCCAGCTATGGAAGTCGTGCCGTACGAGCACTGGCCAGGCGTCAGGGCCAGCAGCGCCCGTCTGCCAGACGAAGTCGATCTCCTGTTCCGACGTCCCCCAACGCAGCAGCCCGTGGGGTGCCGGATGGGCGACATAGGGGTGCCACAGTGCAGCGGCATGTTCCACGTCGCTCTCGGCCCACTTCACGAGGTCCATACCCACGATGCCCGGGACGAGGAGGTCCAGGTACCAGTCGAAGCTGCCCACGCCGAACAGATCGACGGTCTCCTTGTAGTCCCGCGGAAGCGCCGTGCCCAGGGCGACTTCAGCGGCGGACCAGTCGACGGCCGGCTGGGGTATCGGTTCCCATCCGGTGAGAATGCGCAGCTTCTCAGTCCACGACGCGTCCTCCGGGAGTCCGCCGGTCGCAGGGTCCTCACGCCCTGCGACCACGACGACCAACCGACTTCCCTCCGGGGAGGCAACCTGGCCGCACCCGATCCAGTGGGACCAGTAAGCCCACCCCCGCATCTCCAGTATTTTCTCACCGAAGGGCTCGACGAGGGGCAGCCCTGTGCGCTCAGCGAGCGAGGGGTCGGTGAAACCGCCCGAAGCGATGTTCCGGAACCGGCCCGCGCGCCCGCCAATTGCGGCGACGAGCTCATGCAGAGTGGTGCCGTCAGGCACATCGATAATGCTCGGTGCATCGCTGGGCGATCTTGCGTCGAGCATCTGCCATACGGTGGCCAGGAGATTGGAGTGATCCATGGGCCCCACTCAACCCCACGCAGCTGACATTGCCGACAACGCAGCCTGTCTGCAGAGCCGGTGACATCCACACTTGACATCAACGACGCCGAACTCCGACGGACGGACCCGGCAGCAGGTAGACCGCCCGGCTCGCAGGACGCCGCCTTCCAGCAGGCAACAACTCGCAGTGATCGAACTCCTAAAGCGGGTGTCGATCACGAAGCCGAGCTTCGACTATCCGCTCAAGCTCGGCGAAGCGCTGATCATGCCGACGACGGCTTTCTCCGAAGTTGCCGAAGGCGTGTGCGGTGAACTTGAAGCCGTCGTGGGTGTAGAACTGTGCGCCCCAGGCGCCAAGACTCACGGAGCAGACACGGGACCACGGCAGCCGCTGCGTTCCCCAAGGGTTCACCATAATGATGACCTCCGGGGTGAGTTCCAGCCGCACTCGCAGCAGGTTCCACCATGAGAACAGTCCGAAGCCGAGCGCGACCGCAGTGGCCTCCGCTGCCGAAGTCAGGTGTTCCAAGTCGGGATGGACGGCCAGGGTCAGCCAGCGCACTGCTGCTGCCAAGGCGGTCACACCGGCAAGTGCATAGCCCGTAGTGAGGCCTTGCGGACTGACGCGCCAGACTTCGATAAGGCCATCCTGCTCAGGCATCGCACCCCCTCGCGGCGATGGTACGGCCGTCCCCCTCGCCAACGGCCACCGGGAGCTGAACCGCTGGCCATTGGGCTGCCCGAAGACCGCTCGGCCGGCCCCCGGTGCATGTGTGCCTTGCTAGCACAGCGGAGACCCCCGGTGCCTCCGGAGCCGTGCGCAGTACAGCAATGAAGTACAGCAACCACGATGACCGCCGCCGACCGTCACCGACCCCAGGCGACCGGCTGACCAGCCGTACAGACCTCGGCGACCGTCCCGCCTGTAGTTCGCATCGAGGGGGTCAGGGGTTCGAATCCCCTCAGGTCCACAGCACGGGCCGTTCGTGGGTTCGCCTGCGAACTGTTCACGAGATCCCGATCAGACGGTCGCCGTCGGATCGGGATCTCGTCGTTTGGGCCTTTGCTTGTGTGAAACTCGGCCTGCCGGGCCGCCGAGAAGCGCGGCGATCCACATCGGAACGGACCGGGGATGGAGATGCGGACATGCCGCAGTAATCGCCGGCATGGAGTCAGACTCCTGCGTTCTCGCGAGGTGTCGATCTTCAAATACGGGGTGTCTGCCCGTTGAGGGGCTGCGGCTCAATACCTGGGGGCCGGGCGTGGCTGTCTCCTCGGCCGTCGGGTAGGGCGGGAGGACATCGCTCGGCTCGAGGCCGAGGCCGGTGATGGGACTCTTCTTGCTGGCGACCAGGTACTGATGACATCTTCCGGGGCGCGCTGGCGCAGCAGCTCAACAATCCGGGTGCTGCGCAGCCGGTTCCTCTTTCGCGGTCACGATGAGCCCCCTTCATTCCGGGTGCGTCCCGGCAACTCTGAGACCCTACCGAGTCGAACCGGCGATACGGCGCGACCATAGAAGTCCACCGCCTCTCTTGCCCGTCCCCGCGCCCGGCTCTTGTCATCCTGCCTCTGTTCGCGCGACGGCCCCCCGGACGTTACCGGTAGAGCTGCACCCCGCCGCCTGTCCCCAGGGCGTTGAGCTCCAGCACCCCGCCATCCGGGGTCACGTACACCGTGCCTGCGGTGAAGTTCCCGTGGCCGGTGCCAACCGGCAGACGCGCGAGGGGAGTGGCGTGGCCCGTGTGCGGGTCGAGCTGGACGAGTTGCGGCGGGCCGGAGGTGGAGAGGGCGTACACCCCGTCAGCCCCGGCCGCAGCGGTGGCGAGCGCGGCAGAGCGGTAGCTCCACAGCTTGACGCCGGTGGCGGTGTCATAACCGTCGATCTCGCTGCCGGCGGCGGTCTGGGCCGGGGTGACCAGGATGTTGCCGACGAGCCGTGCGGAGTGGTCGGCGGCGGAGTCGTTGCCGGGTGCGACCTCGGTGTTGCCCACGGCGAGCTTGCGGCTGCGCCCGGAGGGGGCGAAGACCCGCACGCTGTCCTCGACCGCCGTGTGGAGCGAGGCGATCAGCGGCGAGCTGGAGAAGATGTGGGCCACATCCGTGTGGGCGCTCTGGGATTCGGTCCAGAGCACCTTTCCGTTCTTACTGTCGTACGCGGTGAGGGTGAACTTGTTGCTGCTGTCGGCGCAGTAGTCGTCCACCAGCACGATCCCGTCGGCGCCCCAGTCGTAGGCGTTGCAGTAGGAGCCGCGGGCCTTGAAGCCCCAGATGCGGCGACCGGTGCGGACGTCCAGACCGCCCAGGAAGTTCTCGCTGACGATCGTGGCGACATCACCTTGGACGTATGTCTGGGCGGCCGTCGCCGTGGGGTGCCCGGAGTCGACCAGGGGCGTGGTCCATACGATCTTCCCGGTGGCCGTGTCGATGCCGGCCAGCGAGGTGCAGGAGTTGCCGTCCCGGCCGAAGGCGACCGTGCCGATGCCGTGCGCAGCGAGGGTCGGGGACATGGCGCAGGGGACGGTGCCCTTCTTCGCCGTGGGGGTGGTCCGCCACACCTCGCGGCCGTCGGCCAGGTTGTAGGCACTGACGCCGCCGCGGGTGGAAGCCCGGATCAGCCGCGTGCCGGTGAGCCAGCTCCCGATCAGCTCGTCGCCCGCGGCGGGTGCGGGCACCTGCCACACCTGCGCGAACTGCTTCGACGCGACGGGGGCGCCATCTGCCTTCTTCAGGACGGCGGCGGCGGCCCCGCCCGCGGCGGCAAGGACGGCGAGAGCGAGGGAGATTCTGCCTGCTCGCCTGCCTCTTCCGCGCTGCGGCAGCGGCTGCGCCGCGACGAGCCCGGGTAGCGGTACGGGTATCAGTGTCGTTTCGGGACCGAGGACTGCGGTAGCCCCGGGCGGGTGCGCCTCCGGCGCCTCGGGGCTACCTTCGCGGCCCGGCATCGCGTTGACCGGCTTGCGGGGCCTGAAGGCCCAGCCGGCGTCCCCCTGAGGAGCGCCCTGTTCCGGCGACGGTTGTGTCGTCATCCCCGTACTTCCCCTCCGCTCGGTCGTCCGCGTCGCTGCGGCCCTAACGCCCTCACGCGCCATCGTAGATTTCGTACCGGCCGGGCCCGCGCTCGGCCGCGTCTGCTGTGTGCGGCTCAGCCGCTCGTGAACGGGTGGCCAAAGCCGGCCCGGGCTGATTCCACGCGGAAGGCCGCCTCGGCGCCCACCGAGGTGTCGATGCGCCAGTCCATCAGCAGCGAGCTGCCTGGCCAGGTCTTGCGCTTGTCGTACCAGACCAGCCCGATGACGCCCGCTTTGGCGGCGCCTTGGAACAGGTCGCGGATCTGCTCCTCCTTGCGGCTGCTCTGCGCTACCCCGGTCTCGGTGATCAGCACCGGCTTGCCGGAGAAACGCGCGATCTCCCGCAGGGTGGGCGTGAACAGACTGGAGAAGGCGACGCCGTCGATCGGCCCGTAGTAACCGATGACGCCGACCCAGTCGGTATAGGCGTCCCCTGGGTAGTAGGGGCGAAGCCTGGCGGTGGTGCCCGTGTCGACCACATGGGGACTCCACACCCAGATCACATTGGTGACGCCGAGGCTGCGGAAGATGTCGTGGACGTGCCGCCAGGCCGCGACGAAGTCGGCAGCCTTGGTATGGCCGGGCCCCCAGAGGTTCCACGGACCGTTCATCTCACCGGCGAAGGAGAGGGCCAGCGGGCCTTGGTAGGCGGCGATCTGACGGGCCAGCCGGCGGATGTAGGAGTCTTGGGAGCCCCCGGCGATATCGGCCAGCGGGGTGCCGGAGGGCACCAGAGCGAGCATCGGGAGCTGGCCGTGCCGCCAGAGAAAGGCGTTGCCCTCCGAGTCGAAGTCGTCGCCCCAGGAGGCGTAGTACTCGCGGATGTCGGGGGCGTGCCCCGCCTGCCGTTTGAAGGTCGTCACGATGCCGTACTGCCAGGGCGTCTTGTCGTCGACGACGCCCAGTATCCGGCCGGCCGGGTGGAGCATGGACGAGACGTCGAAGCGCGCAGCCGAGGCGGAGGGGGTGCTTCCGCTCGCCCCGGCGCCGCCGGTACTTCCCTTCCCGCCGAAGGCGTAGACCAGGAAAAGGCCGGCCACCACGAGCATCGCTGTGACCGCGAGGTAGCCGGGGCGGGGGGTCTGGCCATGCACGGGGCGTCCGATCGGGCGTTGGAAAGGTCCGGGACCGGGACTATACGAGGTCTCCCCAGATTATCCACATTTTCATCTCAATATGATCACGGACCGGAGGACAGAGTCTGGCAAACCGAACATTCAGCCTGCCCTCCATAGTTCGTTCCCGTATTTTCATCGAGCACTGGAGTCCGCGGCGACGCGATCAACGAAATCCCGAGGCCATCGGTGACCAGCCCCCGCTTGGAAGTCGAGCCATCTCCCGTCTTTGTGGACCAGACGGGTCGGCGCGGTCGGCGATTGCGCGGCCTCGGCTGGGTGTTCGGCATCGCGTGCGTCGGTTTCGCCGTGGCCATGATCTCCGGCCTGCTCGGAATCCAGTCGCAGGCGCCCGCCTTCGCCGTCCCGGACACCGCGGACACCACCCCGCCCAGCCAGTATGTGAACGCCGCGCTGCCCTCACCTCCCGGCAAAACCAAGCACGTTGACCGTGCGTCGGCCATCGCGGCCGCCGGACCGACCGTCACCGCGAGCCCCTCCTCCACCGTGACTCGGACCGGGACCGTACCCAGGACCGGGGTCACCACCGGGACCGACACCCGCACCGGGAACGGGACCACTGTCCCGACCTCCGCCCCTTAACACGCACAGACAACGACCAGGAAGTCCATGTCCCGCCACCAACGCTCCCGGCGCTCCAGCCCGCGGCCGCGCCGACTCGCTGCGCCCCCCCTGCGTTTCTTCCTGCCGGTGACGGTGCTGGTGAGTCTGCTGGCGCTGCTGGTGCTCCGGGGCATGGTGAACAACGAGGTCTTCCACGACGAGCGCATCGCGGTCTCGGTGGACAAGGGCACCGTGCCGCGCAGCGTGCTGCAGGGCGGCCCGATCGTGGACGCGCGCGGGGACAAGAACGACAAGCCCGTCAGCTACACGGTCCCCGACAAGACCATCGTCCTGAGTTTCGACGACGGACCGTCCGCCCAGTGGACGCCCAAGATCCTCAAGGTGCTGGCGGCCGAGCACGTGCATGCCGACTTCTTCGTCACCGGCTCGATGGCCACCCGCAACTCCGCGCTGATCCGCCAGATCGTGGCCGGCGGCCACGAGATCGGTCTGCACACCTTCACCCACCCCGACCTCGCGCTGCAGTCCGGCACCAGGCTCACCTGGGAGCTCGGCGAGACCCAGCTCGCCCTGGCAGGTGTCGCCGGAATCCACACCAGCCTGTTTCGTCCGCCCTACTCCTCCACCGTCGACGCGCTCGACGACTGGTCCTGGCCGGTGACCAAGGAGGTCGGGTCGGACGGCTATCTGGTCGCCTTCATCGACAAGGACACCGACGACTGGAAGCGCCCCGGCGTCAATGCCATCGTGAAGGCCGCCCTGCCTGACCTGCCCGGGCAGGGCGAAATGGTCCTGCTGCACGATGCGGGCGGCAATCGGTCGCAGACGCTGGCGGCGCTCCCGGTCATCATCAATAAGCTCAAGTCCGAGGGCTACACCTTCAAGACCGTCAGCGAGGCGCTCGGCACCGGCCCCGCAAACACCCGGGTCACCGGCTACAACCTGTGGGCCGGAAAGGCGTTCCTGTGGTGCACCACCCTCTCCGTGCGGTTGATGCCCTGGCTGGTTGCTCTGCTCGCGGTCGTCGGCGTGCTGGTGTTCGTGCGCTTCGCACTGATGTTGGTGCTCTCGGTCATACACGTGCGCCGCACCCGGAAGCCGGGGTTCTCCTGGGGCGATCCGGTCACCGAACCGGTCACCGTGGTCGTACCCGCCTACAACGAGCAGGAGTGCATCACCAACACCCTGCTCTCGCTGGCCAGAAGCGACCATCCGATCGAGGTGATCGTCGTCGACGACGGGTCGACCGACGACACCGCCGCCATCGTGGAAGAACTCGGCCTGCCGATGGTCCGACTCATCCGCCAGCCCAACTGCGGCAAGCCCACGGCCCTCAACACCGGTGTGGCCGCGGCCTCGAACGAACTGATCGTCATGATGGACGGCGACACCGTCTTCGAGCCCTCGACCGTTCGCGAGTTGGTGCAGCCCTTCGGCGATCCGCGGATCGGCGCCGTGGCGGGCAACGCCAAGGTCGGCAACCGCGACACGCTGATCGGCGCCTGGCAGCACATCGAGTACGTAATGGGCTTCAACCTCGACCGCCGGATGTACGACGTGCTCAGCTGCATGCCGACCATCCCCGGTGCCGTCGGTGGCTTCCGCCGCACGGCGCTGGAGCAGGTGGGCGGCATGAGCGACGAGACGCTCGCCGAAGACACCGACGTGACCATGGCGCTGCACCGGGCCGGCTGGAAGATCGTCTACGCCGAGAACGCCCGCGCCTGGACCGAGGCGCCCGGCACCATGAGCCAGCTGTGGTCCCAGCGCTACCGCTGGAGCTACGGCACCATGCAGGCGATGTGGAAGCACCGGCACGCGGTTCTGGAACGCGGCCCGGCCGGACACTTCGGCCGGACCGGACTGCCCTTCGTCGCCCTGTTCATGGTGTTCACGCCGCTGCTCGCACCCGCCATCGACGTCGCCATGGTCTATGGCGTGGCCTTCGTCGACCCCTACAAGACCCTGGGCGCCTGGTTCGCGGTGCTGGCCCTGCAGGGCATCTTCGCCTGGTGGTCCTTCCACCTGGACCGGGAGAAGCCCTGGCCTCTGATCACCCTGCCCGTGCAGCAGGTGGTCTACCGGGTTCTCATGTACATGGTCCTCCTGCAGTCCTGGATAACCGCGTTGACCGGAGGCCGACTGCGCTGGCAGAAGCTGCGGCGCACCGGCGAGGTCGGGCTCGACGTCACCACGGGGGCGAAGTCGTCATGAGCATCGCGGAACCTGGCAGGCTCGGACTCGAAAGCGACTCCGACACCATGGCCCTACGGGTGACCGACCGCGCTGTGCTGCCGGCGCAGACTTCCTCACTGGAGATCGGGCCCGGGCCCGGGCCCGCGGCACCCAAGCCGAAGGCCGGCCGTGACCGCTACCTGGACCTGCTGCGGGCGATGGCCCTGGTCCGGGTGGTGATCTACCACAATTTCTCCTGGACCTGGCTGCCGCTGGTCTTCCCTTCCATGGGCGTGATGTTCGCGCTGGCCGGCTCGCTGATGGCCAAGTCCCTCAGCCGACCGGCCCTGAGCGTCATCCGGGGGCGGATGCGCCGCCTGCTTCCCCCAATGTGGATGTTCGGCGCGGTCCTGCTGACCGCCATGATCCTCGATGGCTGGGGCCCGAACTCCGAAGGCCACCCCAACTGGTGGTGGGGCCACCTCGCTTTCTGGATCCTGCCGCTCAGCACCCCTCCTTTCGCCTCCAACCTGTCCGGATTCGGCGGCCACCTGCCCTCCACCTGGGCCGAGCAGGTCGCGGTGCCGCTGTGGTACCTGCGTGCGTACCTCTGGTTCGTGCTGCTGTCACCGCTCATGCTCAAGGCCGTGCGCCGGCTTCCCTGGGTCACCCTGCTGGTGCCGCTGGCACTGTCGGCCTTCCTCAACTCCGGCCTGGTCGACCAGTCCGGCCGGGTGATGGAGGCCGCCACCGACTTCACCACCTTCGCCTCCTGCTGGCTCCTCGGCATGGCCCACAACGAGGGGCTGTTCCGCCGCATCCCCCAGTACGTCGTGCCCTCGATCGCGCCGCTGGTGCTCGCGGTCGGCTACTGGTGGCTGCAGCAGGCGCCGGTGGACAACCCCCGGGTCGGCCCCGACCTGGAGGCGGTGCCGCTGGCCCAGGCGATCTGGTCCTTCGGCAGCGTGATGCTGCTGCTTCATCTGAGTCCCTCATGGGAGAAGTGGCCCCGGCCACTGGAGCGGTTCAACGGAGTGGTGAGCCTGCTCAACTCCCGTGCGGTCACTGTCTACCTCTGGCATAGCCTCGCGCTGGTGCTGACCGAACCGCTGATCGACCCGCTCTGGAGCAACGAATTCCTCTACGTGCACCTGCAGTGGCTGCTGTCGAGCCAGTGGCTCCCGCTGCTGGTCGCCGTTCCGCTGATCCTCCTTGCGCTGCTGCTCTTCGGCTGGGTCGAGGACGTGGCGGCCAAGCGCAGACCGCGGCTGTTCCCCTATCCGCGGCGGCCCAAGGGCCAGCGGCGGAAGTAGGCAGTTGGACGAGCGGCTCGGAGTTGCACCTCCGCCGAGTTATCGCCAGTTTCTGCAGGCCGGCGACGGAAATCTCGACACGACCGACTCGATCAAGCGGCTCCGACCGCCGCGGTGGCCGCGGGGCTCTACGCGCCGTTCCAGGAAATGGAGCTGATCGTGAGACCGACGCTGCGGCGTCGGCCAGCGCGGCGGGGGGAGGTCGAGGCCCAGGTAGGAGTCGGCGGTCGGGGCCAGCTCCCGCAGGAACAGGCAGACGCCGACGTCCACCACCCGGCGGGCCCCGTGACCGCCGACAGGATGACCTTCGCCGGGCTGCACAGCAGGGATTCACTGCCGGCGGAGCAAGTTCTTGGGAACGGCTCATTGGCACCAGCCCGCGACTAAGCCGGTGTCCGGGCGGGGATGCGCAGGGCCAGGAGAGCGACATCGTCGTGGAAGGTGCGTCCTGTTGGATCGACCAGTTCGTCGCACATCATGGTGAGGGACTGGCCGACCAGTGCCTCGGCCCGACGGGCCAAGGCGTCCATGCCTTCGTCGATCGTGTGGTGGGGGTGTTCGACGAGTCCGTCGGTGTAGAAGAGCAAGGTGCTGCCGGGTGCCACGATGTGCTCGTGATCGGGCCGAGGCATGCTGGAGTCGACGCCGAGCGGTATTCCGTGGCCTTCCTCCGGGTCGAGGTAGCTGGCCTTGCCTGCGGTGATGAGCAGCGGCGGAGGGTGGCCGGCGCTGGTCCACCACAGCCGCCACGAGGTCTCTGGGCGCTGCTCCAGCCTGGCCATGATCAGGGTGGCCATCGTGCCGCCGCCCAGGCCTTCGAGTGCCTGGTCGAGCTTGCGGACGATCTCGCTTGGGGGTAGGGGCTGGTCGTAGGCGAGCACGCTCAGCATGTTGCTGATCCGGTGCATCGTGATGGCCGCCTCGATGTTGTGGCCCATGACGTCGCCGACCATAATGCACCGCGTGCCCTCGGGGAGCACGATCACGTGGTGCCAGTCCCCGCCGACGGACGGGGCAATGGAGGCGGGCTGGTAGCGGGCCTCAGCCTGGATCGGTCGGATGTCCGGCAGACGGGGCAACAGCTTCCGCTGGAGCTCCTCGCCGGCCTTCACGAAGCGCCCGTGGAGGCGGGCGTTTTCGATGGCCACGCCGGCGACGCCGGCCAGGGCGGTGACCATGCCCTCGTCGGCGTCGGTAAACGGCTCTGCGTCCCAGCGATCGCTTA
Organism: Streptomyces soli; assembly: GCF_003999195.1. Lineage (GTDB taxonomy): Bacteria > Actinomycetota > Actinomycetes > Streptomycetales > Streptomycetaceae > Actinacidiphila > Actinacidiphila soli. The sequence continues at coordinate 7,169 of NZ_RJVR01000169.1, read as the reverse complement.
GGTAGAGGTTGCCGTAGACCGTTCCGCGGACCCGGATGGGCACCCCGAGCAGGCTGTGCATTAACGGGTGCCCCGGCGGGAAACCGCAGGCGCCCGGGGAGTCGGCGATGTTCTTCACGCGGAGCGGCGTTGGATCGCGTACCAGCACGCCCAGGAGACCCAGGCCGCGAGGCATGTGCCCCACTGCCTTGGGCCAGTCCTCGTCTGCGACCGTCGTAACGAGGTCCACGAACTCCCCGTATTCGTCCAAGACTGCCAACGCGCCGTATCGGGCGTCCACTGTGGCTGCGGCAGCCTCCACAATGTCTTGCAGCAAGGACCGCAGGTCCAAGTCGGTGCCGATCGCCAATACCGCTGCCAGCAGGCGGCGCAGTCGGTGCTGATCGTCGGGCACCTGCTGCAGTTGGCTTTGCATCGCCTCGACCAGCAATCGGTTTCGGCGCGACTTCTCCACATCGGACGACATGTCCGATTCCTTCCCTTTTCCGGACCTCTAGGCTGAGGTGCCCAACCGGGGACGATCGAGACAGTCCTCGCGGGCCGCGGGCCGCGGGCCCGTCCCCCTGGGCTAGGCCCGTCCTACGCACTTCACTCCTGCGAGTGAAGATCAGCTGACCTGATTGTCTTGATCTGGCTAGAGTCGAGAAGTCCGCATGCTGAGATTTGATCTCGTTGGCCGCCGGACTTCGATGTCTGCGCCCATGTGCGAAGTATCCGGCTAGGGCCGCCGAGTGATCATTCCTGGCCAGGAGCAGGGTGTGGGGTAGCTCTGGCGTCCGGTGCTGCGTCGGTGTCCTGGGGGGAGCCGTTGATATGGATCATCTTCTCGAGTTGGTGGCCTGGCTGGAGTTTGGGCGAGCGTTGGATCACCACCATGGCCGCGTCGTCACCCAGGCGCCCGCCGACGTGGGCGATGAGGTCGTCGCGGATGTGGTGCAGCAGTGCTTCGGGACTGCTGCCGGTCCATTGGGCGACGCGTTCGGTGAGCGGGTAGAAGGACCTGTCGGGACCTCGGGCCTCGATCGCGCCGTCGGTGTAGAGCAGGAGCGTGTCGTCGTCCTCGAAGGTGAACGCGTCAAGAGTGCAGCCGGTCCTCGGCAGGTCGATGCCCAGCGGGGGTCGGGGTGGCGGGCGTGCAGGGTGGTCACGTGGTCCCCGCGCAGCAGCAGGGATGTCGAGCAGCAGGGTGGTGACCAAGTGCTCCTGAAACTCCTCGTCCGCCTCCGAAATGTGCTCGGCCAGGTGCCTGCAGATGCTGCACTCCAGGGTGACGGCGAGTTCCGGAAGGGTGGCGCACCGGTGGGCGGCTTCCCGGAAGGCGCCCATCAGCACAGAGGCGTCGCTGATGGCGGTCAGTCCTTTGCCCCGGACGTCACCGATGATCAGACGCGCGCCGGCCCCGGTGCGCGTCGCCGCGTACAGGTCCCCGCCGATCTGCGCCGCGTCCTGGGCGGCCAGGTATATGGAGGCGATCCGCAGCGGGCCCATCCGATGGGGCAGCGGCCGCAGAACCACCCGCTGCGTGGCTTCCGACACCGACCGCACCTGGTCCAGCTCGCGGGTGCGACGCTCGCGCCTGTGGCAGAAGAGCACGAGGAGGAGCGAGATCACCGCCGTGGCTGCGATCTGCCCCATGATGAACGTGGAACTCAGGTCACGGTGTACCGCTCCGATGACCACCTGGGACCCCACGGCCAGGGCCCCGATCATCCCTGTGAGCATGGGACCCGAGTACGAGGCCGCGATCGCGGGCGCAGCCGCCAGCGTCGGACAGAGCCGCACCCGGCCTGCCACCCAACTGTCGATGATCGTGACTACCACGATCACACCGAGCAGGACGGCCCAAAGCGAACGACGCGGTTGCCATGGCTGCCACAGATCCTCAAGGCGTCGCCGAAGCCTCATATGTCTACTGTGCACCTTCTGCGACCCCCATCACAGCGCTGCCGCGGAAAGCTGAACCCCGGCACGACGCCACCGGCCATCGCGTGGCGCCCGTCTCAGTTTCCGTCTCATTCGCCAGCGTCCAGGACGGTCCGTGTGCACCGGCAACGGGGTGAGCTTGCCACCGATTTCCAGCACGCCCACTGTTGCGGGCGTGCCTCCAGGTACTCCTCGATGATGAATCGCTCGTACTGGCTCCCGGTGTGCAGCAGGCCGGCAAGTTCTCCCTCGTCATTGGCGATGCCGGCAGCAAGGCTTCCTCCGCCCGCGGCCGGTTTGACGAAAACCGGCCAGACTCAACCGCACCGACTCGTCCTGCAGTTCCTCGCGCGGCTTGTCCACAGTCCCTCCCAGTGCTGAACCGTTGTTGGGTGGAGGCTGTCCGGGGAGCCGGAGGGGAACGGAAAGGCTGATCGGCGTGCACGTGGCAACAGTCGGCGGCCCCTGGCTGGCCCCGCGTCAGACTCTTTCTCGGGCTCGCAAGCCCAAACGCCATCGACGTGAACGACCAGCCTCCGGAACCATGATCGAGGTCCGTCCCTGCGAGCGACACGGCGGAAAGGTGCGTACCGCTCGACGGCGTTACGCCGCCCACCGATTTTCACGCCGCCAGGCGTGACGGGAGTTACAGGAGGACTCACCGTCCGCCACCCGGAACACCCAGGGGCCCGCTCCACCGACATCCTGACGGGCCAACGGTGCCGAGGACGTCGGGGACGACCGGTCTGCGTGCACGGGTGCTCTGCCTCCATGCCGGGCCGCGCACCTCGTGGGCCGAAGGCAGGGAGTCGTACGCCCGCGCCCGCCGGTTTCCGCAACCTTCATCGCCCTCGTGCGACCGGTCGCGTTCAGCGGTTGACTGCCCTGACAAGGACGACGAGCGCGGTGAGGACGGCCCCGAGAGTCATCGCCATCGCAGCCGGGACCCCGAGGACTCGCCTGTCCGCAGGCCGCTGCTGATGGGCGAGTCTGAGCGCCACCCACGCCGCCTGCGCGAGTACGCCGCCAACGAAGGCGAGCAACAGCGGCATGATGCCGTCCGGAATCGGCAAAGCGCTCGTCACGAAGGCTCCCGCGACCGGGCTCAGGCAAGCCAGCCCGATCCACGGAGCCACGCGCCGCCTCGGTTGCCCCCCCAGCAGAGCGGTCAGCGCCAGGCCCTCGCTGGCCGCGTGCACGAGGAGCGCCGCCACCACGGTGACCGAGGCGGTCAGTGTCAGGGTCGCCCCCTCCAGGAAGCGGTGCAGAGCGAGCCCTGATGCCGCGCCGGTGCCGCCCGCACGACCCGGCTCGCACGGGCAGCCGATACGGACCACGGCACCCATCACCCCGTACGAGGCGAGCGCGGTGACGGGCACCGCCCACTGCGGCACGCCGGCCTCATGGGCCTCGTCCCACGCTTCGGGCAGAAGATCAAGGACCGCAATGATCAGCAAAATCCCTGACGCGGCGGCCAGCAGAAGCGCCGACCGGCCGGATCTGCGCCGCGCCAGCCAGGCGCCCACCACAGTGGCCACAGCCACCAGGACCACGGCCACCAGCGTTTCGGTGGAGGGCAGCTGCCACCCGGTCCCGTCGTGAGTGTGCGCGCCTGCTGCGTAGAGCACGGAGAGCATGTCCCCTCCCTCCGAGGGTGGCGGGCTTACGCGTGCAGTGCCCGGGCGAACCGTCTCCCGTGCGAACCGTCTCCCGCCCGGAACGCCCAGGGGCCGGTATGACAAGCAGAGGCCTCACCACCGCGGCGGCAAGCTCCGCGAGCGCCGGCGCCGACGCTCGCGGAGCACAAGCGGTCAGCGGCGGTAGCAGTACGAATCCGAGGAGGCGTCGCCGCCTTGCAGGCGCGTCTGGTGCACGCGCAAGCCCAGGAAGTCCGTGCCGTGCGGGTAGAAGCGGCTGTCGACGGAGAGCCCGCCGTGCGAGGTGTCGGCGTCGAGTTTGACCATCCACGGGTCGATGCCCGCGGGATAGAGTTGCGCGTCCCAAGCGGAGTACAAGGAGTTCGTCAGGTACACGCGCCGCCCGTCGCGGCTGAGCTCGACCATCTGCGCTCCGCCGGTCATCGGAGTGCCCGGCTCGGCGGGATGCGGCTGTCGGCCGACGATGCCGCCAAGACGCACGGACGAGGTCTGCCTCGGATGGAACGGGTCGCTCACGTCGTACTGGTGCAGATCGCCGGTTCCCCATGCGGATACGTACAGCCACTGGTCGTCCACCGACAGGTCGATGTCGGTGATGAATGGGGGCACGGCGCCGAACGGCTGCAGCGCCGGGGGCAGGTCCTCCGTTTGCGCGGGCTCGGCAGGGATGGTGATCACCTTGCGGACCACGAAGTCCTCGCCCTCCCGGTTCCACAACCACACCGACGCCGACAGGTCCTCCACGTTGACTACGGTGTTTGCGAACCCCCACGTTGCCTCGGGGTCGTGCGCGGGACGCAGCTCCAGCACCATCTGGTTCTCATCCCCCAGATCGACGCGCTGCAGGTGCCGACCGGAGTCCAGCTCCCAGAAGTGCAGCGAGTGGCCGTACTGGCGACCCATCAGCAGTTCGGGGACAAGGCCGTCCTCGATCATCGAGGGGGTCCCCCACTCGCTGGTCACGGCGATGTTCTGGCCCAGATGCCACCAGACGTCATAGGCGAGCCGCTGCGGTCCGCGGTCGCTCTCCCAGGCGCGCAGCACTTCGAAGCTTTCGTGGTCCAGCAGCGCGACGCCGCCAGGCCCGTCCGTACCGTCCGCGCCACCCAGGCAGGACAGGAACACTCCGTCGGGACCGCAGTGGAGTGTGTGCGGACGCGAATATTCGGCCTTGGCGGCCAACTCCTCGGGCTCGACCACCTTGACCAGGCGCGGGCGGGCGGGATCGGGGCTGGTGTCGAAGACGTGCAGCCGGGAGGAGCGCAGTCCCGGGATGATGAGGTAGCGCCGGGCAGCGTGATGATGACCGGCATGGGCCAGCGCGCTCGAGCAGGCGTTCCAGCCGAAGTGGTGCAGTTCGTTGCCCAGGCCGGGCAGCTCGGCGTGGGAGATCACGCGGCCGTAGTCGGGGGATTCGGGGTCGGTGCCGACGGTGAACAACGCGTCCGCGCGCTGTGCGGTCGGGTCGAAACCGACGACATAGGCGAGCTTCTCCGGGGGCGCGGCGACGGCGTCCGCCGGAGTGCGGTACAAGGTGGGGTCACTGTGGTCGTCGCGGTCGTGAGCGTGCTCAGTCGTCGTCATGGCTGTTCCTTACTCCCGAACGGGAGCGCGGATCCGGGGGGGACTCCCCGGACAGGCAGCCGGGCTCACACGTTCGAGATCGTTGCACAGACGCTGGACAGATATGCCATAAAACGATTGCTGTTGGGCTGTTCAGGGGATTGATCGTTGCGGCAGGCTTCCATCGTGGCCGGTTCCCTTCCTCGTTCCCGGTTGCGGGTGGGAGGGGTCGTGTCGATGGAGCCGCCGCCGTGACCGACCCAGCGCTGGACGTAACGCGGGCGGTGTGGGCCAAATACCGCGATCCGGTCGGAAGGGTCAGCTTCGAGAAGACGGTTCGATGTTCTGGTTCGCGTGAAAGAAGTTGTCGGGGTCGTAGGTCCGCTTGATGTCCGCGAGGCGGTCGTAGTGGTCGCGGTAGGTGACCCTGACGCGGTCCTGGCTCTCGCCCGTACCCATGAAATTCACGTACCCGCCGCCCATCGAGTGGGGGTGCAGCTCCTCCCAGTAGGCCGCGCACCACTGCCTGAGGGACCCGGCGTTGGCCGGGTCAGGGTCGATGCCGGCGATGACGCCCGACCACACGGCATCCCGGTAGGCCCACGCCGTGTCTCCCTGGGCCACCTGGTGGGCGGCGCCGTCGACCGGGTACAGGTGCATGATCGACAGGCCGGTCGGGAGTTCCTGCGCGTACTTGGTGTGCACGTCGATGGCCTCGTCCGTGATGCGGTCGAAGAAGTCCCCCCGCCAGTACCACTGCAGACCGGCGGGCATCAGATCGTCAAACATGGACTGCACCATCGGGTACGGCATCGGTGCCGTGAAGTGGAAGGCCGGCGGCCCGGGCTCGTCCACGATCTCGAAGGCCTTCTCGGCATGGTCCAACTCCCCGGTCCAGCACCACACGACGCCGCACATCTTCTGCCCATGGATCTCCTCCGGGAACGGCGGAGCCGGCGGAACGGTGAGCTCCGCAAAGAAACCGTTCAGGTCATGAGGCGCCTGCGGCAGGAACTCGCGGTACCACTGCAGTACCGCGCGGAGGTGGTCGAGCGTCCAGAGGGTAATCCCGAGAGCAACGGTGTGCACGGGGTGCAGCCCGAAGGTGAACGAGGTGACGATGCCGAAGTTCCCGCCGCCGCCGCGCAGCGCCCAGAACAGGTCCGGGTGGTCCCGCTCGCTCGCGGTGACGAAGCTGCCGTCGGCGAGCACGACGTCCGCGGACACCAGACTGTCCACGGTCAGACCGTACTTACGGGTGAGGTGACCGTGTCCGCCGCCGAGGGTGAGGCCCCCGACGCCGGTCGTCGACACGATCCCGGCGGGGATGCCCAGGCCGAAGGCGTGCGTGGCGTGGTCGAGGTCGCTGAGCAGGCTGCCGCCGGCGACCTGGGCGGTCTTCGCCACGGCGTCGACGCGGACCCCGCTCATCGGCGACAGGTCGACGGTGACGCCGTCGTCCACCAGGCACAGGCCGGGGCCGCTGTGTGCGCCACCCCGGACCGCGATCTCCCGACCCTGGTCGCGGACGAGGGTAACCGCGTCCATCACGTCCGCGGCGTCCCGGCACCGCACGATGGCAGCCGGCCGCCGGTCAATCATCGCGTTGTATGCCTTGCGGGTCTCGTCGTACTCCGGGTCCCGGGGAGTAATGACCGGGCCGCGCAGCGCGGTCCGTATCGTCTCCAGCATCGTGCCGTCCATAACGATCTCCTTGCGGAGGCTCGGTACGATCCGTGACCTGCCCGACCCTTCGGCAACTCGACCGGACGCCACAGGGCTGACATATCCACCCTCTCGCCGCTGGGGCCTCCGCGCATCCCCAGCAGGGCCGCCCATCCATCCCATCCCGCGCGGCGGGCCACGCCTTCGAAGGACAGGCGCCGGTAGCCCACCTCGTTGCAGGGCCGCCCATCCATCCCATCCCGCGCGGCGGGCCACGCCTTCGAAGGACAGGCGCCGGTAGCCCACCTCGTTCAGCAGGTCCACGGTGGCCCGAAGCACGGCGAGTTGGGACTCCCGGCT
>NZ_RJVR01000107.1 GCF_003999195.1 Streptomyces soli | reverse complement strand
GGTCTTTGACGACGCCCACCCCAACGCGGCTGATGTCATCGCGTCGGGCTGCGCCACGCCCCATAGAACGAGCGTGCGCCACAAGGGCGGGCTGACCGACCAGGGCACCGGCCTCGGAAAGCAAGCACCTGTGCACGCATCCACCGATCCGGTCGTCGGCCTGCCGGACCGCGCCGAGGAAACTCGCGCATTCGGTGCGGCAGGCCGGTCAGCGGTCGGAGTAGCACCTCATCACCGAAACAAGGAGAGGCAATGAAGCCGGATCCATGCGATCACGCGGTTGCCCGCGACCCGTCAGACGGGGCGACAAGACGGACTCGACTGCGCCTGCTGGTGGGAGCCCTCGCCCTCGCTGTTGGCGCCACCGGGTTCCTCACCGCCGGCCCGGCGCAGGCAGCGGTGACCGATGACGCGGGAGCGCACTACCTCTACACGTCCCCGAACGGCACCGGCTCGGAGTGCGCCCAGAACACCCCGTGCTCGCTGACCGAGGCGCAGACGCAGGTCCGTCAGTTCAACCAGAACATGCAGCATGACATCGTTGTCCAGCTCGCCGGCGGCACCTACTCGCTGAGCAAGCCGCTCACCTTCACGGCGGCTGACTCGGGGAACAACGGCCACCAGGTTCGGTGGCAGGCAGCTCCCGGCGCGCATCCGGTGCTCTCGGGCGGCCGGAATGTCTCCGGATGGAGCCTGAGCGACTCGGCCCACAACGTCTGGTCGGCCAGCGTGCCCGCCGACCTGAACACGCGACAGCTCTACGTCGACGGGGTTCGCGCGGACGTCGCACAGTCCACATCGGGACTGCCTTCGGGCAGCACGGTGACAGCTACCGGATACACCGTGCCCGGCAACAGTCTCCAGTCGGTCCGCAATCCCGCTGACCTCCAATTCATGTACCACCCGCTGGACTGGGCGCAGGAGAGCTGCAACGCGGCCTCGATCACCGGGACGGCCACGCAGACGACCGTCACGATGGCGCAGCCCTGCTGGGGCACCGTGCAGTCGTTCTACGGCGGCACGGAGCGGGCAAACATGCCGCAATATCTCGCGAACGACTATTCGTTCCTGAGCCAGCCCGGTCAGTGGTACTTCGACACGGCCGCGCACCGGATCTACTACATTCCGCGGTCCGGCCAGAACATGTCCACCGCGAAGGCGGTGGTTCCGGTCCTGCAGAACCTGGTGACCGGCGCGGGAACGGCTACCGCTCCCGTCCACGACATGACGTTCCAGGGGCTGACCTTCGAATATGCCACCTGGATGCAACCCAGTACGGACGTCGGCTTCGCCGAGACCCAGGCAAACCTGCTGATCACGACGCCGGATTCGTCGTACAACTGGAGTCCGGCTCACTTCGTGACCCCCAGCGGCGGAACCACCTGGAACAACACCCCCTACGGGAGCCAGGCGCAGGTGATGCCGGAGGCGGTGGAGTTCCACGCCGCCAGGAACATCAGCTTCGTCCGCAACACCTTTGTGCACCTCGGCGGCGCCGGCCTCGGTCTGGACCAGGGCAGCCAGCACAACCACGTGGTCGGCAACGTGATGACCGACATTTCGGGCAACGGCCTGCAGGTGGGATCGGTCTCCGACCCCAACCAGACCGACCCGAATCTCGTCGACGCCTACAACACCGTGTCCAACAACTACGTCCACAACGTGAACGTGGAGTTCCTCGGCGGCGTCGGCATGTTCTTCGGCTACGTGCGCGACACCACGATCTCGCACAACGAGATCGCCGATCTGCCCTACAGCGGTATGTCGATCGGCTGGGGCTGGGGCTCGCTGGACACCACCCCCTCGATCGATGAGAACAACAAGATCATCGACAACTACGTTCACGATGTGATGCAGGACCTGCATGACGGTGGCGGGATCTACGCCCTCGGCCCTCAGCCGGGTGGCGTCATCTCCGGCAACTACATCGGGAACGTCGTCCACGACAGCGGCCACGTCTATCTCGACCAGGGGAGCACCGGGTGGACGATCAGCAACAACGTGATGTCCACCGGGACCACCTGGATGCGCGCCAACCCGAACTCCTTCGACCCGAGCAGCAACGTCGCCAAGGACAACTACACCGACCTGACCATACTCGCCTCCGGAACGGTGGCGATCAGTGGCACGACCACCGTGGCCACCGGTGAACTGCCGGCCTCGATCATCCAGAAGGCGGGCCTCCAGCCGGCGTACAAGGACCTCGACCCGACCACGCCGAGCGACACCCAGGCGCCCACCGCTCCGCAGCGCCTGCAGGTCAAGGTCGTCAACCCGACCTCGCTGCACCTGAATTGGGCCGCGTCGACCGACAACGTCGGCGTGACCGGTTACGAGATCGCCGTCAACGGCCGTCTGGTCCAGGTGACCGCCACTCCGGGTGCCACGCTCACCGGCCTGACTCCCAACAAGGTCACGAAGATCACCGTCCGGGCCCGGGACCTCGCCGCCAACCTCTCCACGGCCGGCGGAATCTCGGTGCAGATGCCGGCGGCGGACACCCAGGCGCCCACCACCCCCGGCACGTCGACGGTCAACTCGGTGTACCCGACCACGGTGAACCTGTCCTGGCCGGCGTCCACCGACGACTGGGCAGTCACCGACTACCAGGTGTACCGCGACGGCGTGCTGGCCGCGACCACGACGGGCACCTCCGCCGAGGTCGACGGCGCGACCCCCGGTCAGACCGCCCAGTACACCGTCAAGGCTAAGGACGAGGCGGGCAACCTCTCGCCCGCCAGCCCCGCGGTCAGCGCGACGACGCCGGACCTTTCCAACCTGGCACTGCACGCACCGGCCACCGCGCTGTATCTCGACGGCAGCACCGCCCTGATGCAGCCGAACTCGATACCGGGCTACGCGGTCGACGGTGACCTGTCGACCTTCGCCCAGGCAACCAACCAGTACGCCTGGCAGCTCCAGGTCGACCTCGGCTCGTCGCGCACGATCTCCTCGATCGTCACCACGATGCCCTCAGACAAGTTCGCCACCGAGTACAACATCGAGACCTCCGAGGACGGGCAGAACTGGACGGTCGCCGACAAGGTGACCGGATTCATGGGCGGGGTGAGCACGCAGAACCTCTCCACCCCGGTCACCGGGCGGTACCTGCGGATCGTGGCGGTACACCCGGACGGCGGCGGGCAGACAGGCGGCCAGATGGCCATCAGCGAGCTCGCTGTCTACGGCAGCTGACCGACCGTGCGAAACACGACGGTGAAGTCCACCCTCGTGTTTCGCACGTTTCGCGATCGCGGCCGGCGATCGCGTGGCCACCCGCCGGTAGCCGGTGGCCACGCGATGCCAGCACCAACACCGTTGCGTTAGGGATCTTCAGTCGTTGGCAACCCCTGTCTGAACAGTAGGAACGGGACTCCTGGTAGATCAGCTTGTGTCGAGCAGGTGATCATCGAGCGCGCCCGGGCATCTGGGCGAGTTGACGCAGATCGTGGACTTCTCCCTGGTGGACGCGGTGCTGGAGGAGACCGGCACGCGTGAGCGGCGGCTGCGGCTGCTGCCGTCACAGGTGGTGGTCTACTTCGTGCTCGCGCCGGCCCTGTTCGAGGACTGCTCCTCCCGGAGCGTGTGGGGCAAGCTGGTGGCCGGGCTGGAGTCGCTGGCCCTGGTACGGCCGGCGGTCTCTTCGCTCTCCAGGGCCCGTCAGCGGATAGGGGCCGCTCCGCTACGGCGTCTGTTCGAGACCCTCGCCGGGCCCGTCGCCCACCGCGGCCAGAGCGGCGCCTTCTGGCGGGGGCTGCGGACCGTGGCCGTCGACGGGACCCTGCTGCACACCCCGGACGAGCCGGCGATCACCTGGCGTTACCCGAAACGGTCCGGTGACCACCTGGAATTCGGCTACCCGCTGCTGCGGGACACCGCCGCCGACACCGTCGTCACGGGCACCGGCATCCTGCCCCCACCAGGCCCCGCCGACCTCGTCGGCACCATCGGCCGGGCCACCCTCGACGCCCTGCACCCCGCCCGCCACCGGCACCGCGTCAAGGCCCGCACCCGCAAAAACCCCACCAGCAAGTACGGACCGAACGCCGGACAACAGCCCACGACCAGCCAGAACTACACCGCCCACGCCACCGTCACGTTCTTCGAGTACGGACTCGCGAACCGCTCACGGCCGTAAACGCAACGGCGTTGCTGTGCCCGTTCTGTTTGCCGGGGTCCCCAACCGCGCCTATCCGCGCGGCCGCTTAGTTGAGGCTTCCCTGCTGCCACGCCCGGGGCCAGCGTCCTGATGGCCGGGGGTGGTCCCGCAATCCCAAGCGTCTCGTCGGGCACAGGCGTAAAACGCGTCACGGGCTCGGCTCATCTGCTCTTCCGCCCTTATCCAGTCGGCGGGGTCGTCCCTCAGCCCCCGTGCGTACAACTCCACGTTCCACACTGCTTCATCCCAGGCCCGAGCTGCTGCGATGGTTTCCGCGTCCCCCACGAGCAGGACGGATTCCCATTCGGGACGCGCGTACAACGAGGCGCCCGCATTCATAGCAACTGACTGCGGGTGCTTGCGTATGACAGTACGGGCCTGGACTGCCGCCGGGCACGCCAGCCGTCACAGGTGCGTGCGATCCAGGCCCGCGCCCGGCGGTGTCCCATCACCGCGAAGCCGGTGCGCCGCCATCGAGGTCAAGGCCAAGCGGGCCAACCGCCTTCAGGACGAACCGCAAGAACAACGTCTCCCTGCGCAAGGTGGTCCTGGGCGGCACGCCCGGGGCCCGTACGGTGACGGTTCCGCCGTACGACCTCATCAACGCGCCGTAGGGCACGGAAACGGAAGGGGGCGAGCCGCGGGCTCGCTCCCCTCACCGCTGTCAGGCGGACGGGTTGACGACCACCTTGGCCGAGTTGTTCTTGCTCTTCGGGTCGAAGGCGAAGGACGTGCCGTAGTCGGGCCGGGCGAAGACGCGGCCCGTCGCGTCGGGGACGACCCGGTCGATGCGCAGCTGGAACGGGAAGCTGACCTTCAGGTCCGGCTTGGCCCACATCGGCAGGGTGCAGGCGTAGTGGCCGATGGCCGGGTCGTCGCCGGACGTCCAGGCGTTGCGGCAGGTGTCGGGCACGGACGTGGCAGTGGTGCCCTCCGGGAGGTAGAAGTCGATCACGGCGACCGGGTCGCCGGAGCTGACGTTGCCGACCCAGGCCGGGCCGCGGTTGACGAAGCGGAAGGCGGCGGTGACGGTGTCGCCGGCCGCGCCGCTTACCTCGGTGCCGCGCACGGCGAAGTCGGCGGTGTTGTCGGCGTCGATGTGCCAGGAGCGGCCGTTGTCCGAGCCGTCGAGGTCGGTGGCGTCGCCGCCGGGCTGGACCTCGTAGTCGAACCGCTCGTACAGCGCGTGGTCGGTGACGGCGAGCCGCAGCGGCTCCGGCAGCTCCACGGTCGCGCCGGGCGCGACGTCCGTGTCGAAGGAGCAGGTCACGTACGTCATGGGCGTGTACTCGCCGCCGTCTTCCGGCCTGGTGTAGGTGCACTGCGGGTAGCGGGTGACGACGTCGAGGCCGTACGTCGCCCACATCTTCACGCTGAAGCCGTGGGCGGTCTCGTTGCCGGTGTTGGTGACGGAGAACGGCACGGTGAGGCTGGTGCCGGGCGCGACGTCGGTGACGTCCTGCGGGGCGCTGATGCCGAGGTCCGGGCCGGAGCCGACGGTGACGAAGGTCTCCGCGGAGCCCTCTGGGGCGACGAGCGTGCCGTCGGGTCCGCCGGTGGCCTCGGCGGAGTACTCGATCGCACCCTGCGCTCCCACGGCGGCGCCGGCGGTGGCCCGCACCTTCAGTTGCACCTGCGCGCTGTAGCGGGTCGGCACGTCCCCGGTGTCGCACACGGCGGCGGTGCCGGCGTCGTTCGGCGTGCAGTTGTCGGGCCAGGCCACCTCGGCGACCCCGGCGAGCCCGGAGACGTCGACGGTCAGCCGTCCGTCGGTCACGGTGAAGTTGTCGTTGTCGTGGTACAGGCCGAGCGCCAGCGACCGGTACTGCGCCGCGTCGCCGTCCGGAGCGACGGTGACCGTCTGCTCGTACGGCGCCTGGATCCACAGCTGATCGCTCTGCGGCTGGTCGTCGGCGAAGGCGACCCCACTCCCGAGACCGGCGACGACCAAAGCCCCCACGGCTCCGGCACAGGCCCCGCGACGCAGAACACGCCCGACGGAGACAGAACTCATGACATCCCCCAGATGGGACAGAAGAGACCCCGGCACAGTGACCAGCACCGGGCGCGAATTAGACGACCTGCCGAGACAGAAGGTTGTAAGGGACGGGCGCGTGCGCGGGGACCGTTACCGCTACTCCCCGGCCCGCGCCGACTGTCACGGTGACGGCCACGAAGACGGTGCGCGCCACCGTTCCCCGTCCCTGGCGGGAAGCGCCCCGAGGCCGTGCTGTACGCGCTGCTGGGCTCGACGCCCCGACAACTCCGCGGAGAACAGTGTGTCGGCCCGCTGGAAGCGAGACTCTGACGGCGGTTGATGGGGTACCTCACACCTACCGCGTCCGGGCCTAGGCCCACTCATCTCGTACTGCGTAGGTCGGGCCTTGCGAGCCACGTCACCACCCGCACCACCTATGCACCACCTGGGGCGGCAGCCTCGGTCAACAAGGGTCAGCGCCCCACCCGCAGTTGTCCCCCATAGGCCAGGTTCCCGCAGGTCAGATAGAGGCAAGGAGTCACAGGATCAGGATTCCCAAGCTCAGAGCGCGGGTTCGATTCCCGTCACCCGCCCCAGCAGAGAGCCCCAGGCGAGCAGCCCGGGGCTTCTCTGTTGCCGCCGGGCGCCGCACCCAACTCAGCAGTGACTGTCGGGGGCAGCGCAGCATGCCGTCAAGCTCTGATCCGTCGTCCGTCTCGTTTCGCAGAGGCGATCACGGCGGAAACGACGGCGGTCACGACGAGGCTCCCCATCATGACCATCCCCACGCCGACGATGAAGAGGCCGCTGGAATCGTCCGACCAGTCGTAATAGGTAGCCCTGGTAGACGCGGGTCTGCGTGACGTCGGCGTCCAGCGCTGCGACGAATCCGGTGCGGGTCGGGCCGGGGCGCAGGGCAACGACCGCGACTCCCGAGCCCCGGGTCTCCGCCCGCAGCGCCTGGCTGAAGGTGAGGACGAACGTTTTGCTGGCCCCGTAGACGGCCGGGTAGGGCGAGGGCTGGAAGGCACTTGTCGAAGCGACATTCAGCACACCGCCCATGGCATATCTGGTCGAGCTCGGACGCGCATACATGAACTACGCGCGCTCACCGAGCCCGACTACTACCAGGTGATGTTCGGTGGTGCCGTCGCCGGTTATCTGCCCACCCCGCACGATCACCGCGCGCACGTCACCTTTGACTTAGCCGTGCGCGCCGCCATGGACGCCGGTGTCCTGAAGGTGGCCGGTCCCCAAGAGGTGGCCGAGGTCGTGTGGGCGGCGCTGCACGGGCTGGTCAGCCTCGAGCTGGCCGGCCACCTCGACCCACGTGACGGCGAGCGGCGCCCCCGCCGCCATCGACGACACCATCGGCTTCGGCACCCCCAGCGGCAGCCCCCGCATCGCCCGCGTCGCGATCGACGTACGACCTCCTCCGCGCCCCGGCCATCTCCCTGACAGCCGCCCCCGGTCGCCCCGGCCCGTAAGCGCCCCAGGTCGGCGCCCGCCGGCCGGGCGACCTCGGCACGCGGTCTGTCGGCCGTGATGCGGGGCTCTCCGGCGACGCCGGCGCTTGTAGTGTTCGATGGATTATCGGACGTGGCAAACCCGCCTGCTTACGCAGGGGACGAAACGCCCGCCCAGTTCACGCCAAGGGGAGGGAATCGCGTGGTGTCACGGACACCGGAGACCGAATCCACCGTCAGACCGCTGATCGGAACGATGGAGTCCGGGCCGGCGACCGCCGACCTGGACCTGTTCGACGCCACCGCAGAGCTGCCCCCGGTGGTGGCCCCGGCGCCGCCGCCCTCCCGGTCGCGCCGCCGGTCGCGCCGCCGCGCGCCCCGGCGCAGGCGCCCCGTGATCGCCGGTGCCGGGGCC
>NZ_RJVR01000137.1 GCF_003999195.1 Streptomyces soli | reverse complement strand
CCAAACTCGACCGACACACACCCGATCGACAGGAAGAATCCTCCGCCCCTCTCACCACGTGATCAACCCCCGAAGGATTTCCGAACGCGACCACTAAGACATGCCCGGTCGTCCGAGCGCGCGTTGACGTCGTAGGCCGTGATCGGCCTGTCATCGCGTGCTGCCCTTGATGTGCGGCACAGCGAGCCTTCCCCCGCCTGAACCGTCGGTGCACTGTCGTGCGCCCGGGTGGCGGCGTCGTCTTCGGCAACCCAAGGGGTCTCTGTGCCGTCCGCTTCCTCCGCTGGATCCGATTCCGGTCGGCCTGTGCCGTCAAGCCTGTGGCGGGACGGCGACTTGCGCAGGCTCTGGGTGGGCCAGACGGCCTCCCAACTCGGCGAGCAGGCAATCCTGGTGGTGCTGCCGCTGATCGCCGTGCTGACGCTCAACGCCGACGCCGGTCAGCTGGGCGCCCTCCGCGCGGTGGGGCAGGCGCCGATCCTTCTGCTCTCGCTCTTCGTCGGCGCGTGGGTGGACAGGTGGCGGACCCGCACGGTTATGGTGCTGGCGGACCTCGGCCGGGCGCTGGCGCTGGGCGGAGCCGCCGTGGTCGGCCTCCTCGGCGGCCTCGGCCTGCCGGCGCTGCTCGTGGTCGCCTTCATTATCGGGGCCCTGTCCGTGTTCTTCGACGTGGCGTACCAGGCGTCTGTCGTACGGCTGGTGAAACGCGATCAGCTGGTGCGGGGCAACAGCGCGCTCGAGGGCAGCCGGTCCGCGGCCCAGATCGGCGGACCTGCCCTCGGCGGCGCGTTGGTGTCCCTGCTGTCGGCGCCGGTCGCCGCTGCCTCCAGCGCGCTGTTCTTCGCGCTGTCGTTCCTGTCCATCGGGCGGATCCGTCGCCGCGAATCGATCCCGGAGCGCTCGGAACGTACCCCTCGTGTCTGGCGGCGGATCCACGAGGGCCTCCGTTTTGTCGTCAGCGATACCTCGCTGCGGACCGTGGGCCTCGCCTCGGCCGCCTTCCAGTTCTCCTTCGCGGCCATGATGACCGTCTATCTGCTCTTCCTGCCGCGGGAACTGCACCTGTCGGGCACCGCCGTCGGGCTGGCGCTCGCGGCGACGGGGCCGGGCGCGCTCCTGGGCTCGCTGCTGGCCGCCCGCCTGCCGAGCCGGTTCGGTTACGGCGCGGTGCTCGTGTCGGCAGCGGCACTCGGCGACGGCGTCATGCTGTGTGTGCCCGCGCTGCACGGCCCCTCTGCGGTGACGATCCCTTCGCTCGTGGCGGTCAACTTCGTGTTCGGGACCTTCGGCCAGCTGGTGAACGTCACGGTCATGGCCGTCCGGCAGGCCGTCACCCCGGAAGGGATGCAAGGCCGCGCCGCCGCGACGATCACGTTCGTCGGCATGGGGCTGACCCCGCTCGGCTCGCTGCTCGGCGGCTGTCTCGCGGAAGAGTGGGGGTTGCGCACCAGCCTCCTGGTGACGGCCGCAGGCATGATGCTGTCCCCGGTGCTGATGTCCCTGTCCCCGCTCGCACGCTTGGGACGGGCGCTTCCGGCCCCGCAGGACGCGCCGCCGACGGCCGCCCACCAGGTGACCTCGAGTGACATCAAAACTCGCTGACATTGATCATGGATACGGTCTTCACGTGAGTCCCGGAGCCACCGCGAAACGACATCCACACAAAGTGACACAGCCAGGCGTAGTCGCGACGCGGTTACTTGGCGGCTGCGCGTACCTCGTTGAGGACCCGGTAGGCCTGGCGCTCGGTGATGCCCAGGTCGGCGGCGATCTCGGCGGCGGTCACCTTGCCTTTGCTGGCGGCCAGCGTCTGGGCCACGCGGTCTTTGCGTTCCTGGGCGAGGGCGAGGCGCTTGTCGGTGGCGGGGGTGCGGGGCTTGGTGTCCTTGCTGCCTTTGGGGCGGCCGCCGCCGGCGCCGGCGCCGGGGCGGTTGGCGTCCCAGTCGCGGATGGTGCGTCGCTTCCAGTGCGCGACACCGCACACGATCGTGTCGGGCTTGGGGGCGTGGCCGTGGGCGACGTAGGCGGCCCAGGCGCCGGGCTTGATGACGTTGTGGAACTGGTGCCGGGCCTCTTCCCGGTCCAGCAGGTCCTCCGGGGACTCCTGGTCGGGCAGTTGCGGGACCTCCGGCAGGCCGGCGAGGTGGGCGTCGATCTGCTGGGAGTCCCAGATGCGGGTGCGTGCGCCCGTCCGGCTGATCGGGGCGGGCAGCTGCTCGGCCTCGGCACGCGACAGGGTCTTCTTGCCCTTGCGTTGGGCGATGTCGTCGGCACCGAGGGGGATGCGGCCGGCGGGGATCATCAGTTCTCCTTGATCAGGCGCCGACGGTGGTGATGCCGGCGTGGCGGGGTTCGGGTTCGGGTGTCGCGCTGTGGGGCCATCCATAGCTGACATCAGGAACTGTACAGCATTTATCTCTGCCGTGGGGTGGTGCGGGTCGAGACTGGGGGCCGCGCCGTCGAGCAGCGGCCCCCAAGGGCCTCCTCGCCCGGGTGGGCGCGGCGGTCAGTTGCCGCCTTCGGCCTGCTGCTCGCGCCGTGCATCGTGGCCGCCCTGCTTGCCGCCCGCGCCCGCAGCGCGTGAGCCGAACCGATTCCCCGCAAACTTGTCGCCGCTGAAGGCGCTCGGCTACCACGACAAGACCGCCACCCGACTGGTCACCGAAGCCGGCGGAACCTGGAGCAGGTACGCCCCCGGTGAGCACAAGCGGTGAACGTCCGGGGCAGCCGTGTTATCCCGAGCGTCTTGCCGCTCAGTAACGGGGGGTGGCGAGTGCAGAGCCCGTGGGCTCGCGGACGCGCGTGACCGGGCCCGGGCCCGGGCATCATGCGGCGGCCTCCTGGTCCTTCTTCGGGTACGGGTAGGTGGTCGCCTCCAGCGGGCGCCGGTCGCGGCGCGGACCGATGAGGTGGGCGTACCGGTGGTTGCCGCGGTGGTCCAGGACCGTCGCCCCGACAGCGGCCAGGGCCTCGGCCAGCCAGGCCCGGCCGGGCTCGCGGGGCCGGGCACCCAGCGCGATCAGACGGCGCTCGGTGCCGCCGTGCCCGCTCTCATCGGCCCGCGCCTTGCTGATCGCGCGGTCCGAAGCGCGCGGGTTCGCCGGCCCCGGGACTGGTGAGCTCGCATGTTCAGGTGTCGCGTATTCGCGGCCGAGCCCAGATGGGAGCTCGCACTGAGTGATCTGCGCGAGCTCGGCGGCACCGGCGGCCACTGGTCGGCGATTGACATGATGGGCAGCGGCAAGTCCCAGGTGTCTCCAGAGGAGTGGCTATGGCGTTCAAAACCGGAGTCGCCGAACAGGACGAGTGGTCCTATTCGCCAGCTGTCGGCGTCGGACCGCTCCGGTTCGGTATGAGCATCGACGAAGTGGTCGAGGCGGCTGAGACACTCGGCCAAACGAAGGTCAGCGATTGTGCGCGGGACCACGCGATCTTCTCGCCGACTTGGAAGATCGAAGTCCACCGTCGCGGGGTGGCTCCTTCACCGCCTGCCGTCACGGCCTACGTCAGCCAGGCTGTGGGGCTGTTCTGCATAGCTGCCGACGCCGTGCACGGTCCCCAGGTCGCGTACCACGGACTCCAGCTGGTCGGGAGAGATCTGTCGGAGTTGGAGAGTGACGCAATCGCGTATGCCGAGGCAACGGACGCGTACCTTCGCTACACGCCCGAGGGCTACGCCGGACCGGATGATCCCGGGGTCCTGATTCGCGGACAACTCGTTGGGCAGGACCTCCGATCCCGTCCGTTGTTCATGGTGACGCGCGACGGCGCAAATACTGAATGGGACTCGCTGCCCTCCGAGGAGTACCGCGTCAACGGCCAGTCCTCCTGACGTGGTGTGACATACGCCAGCTCTGCAGTCGAGGCCGTGTTCCAGGCGCCCGCTATTGCGCGAAGGCGAGCTTCTTGGTTACGTCCGTCGCTGCGTTGTCCGGTCGTAACCGGCGAGCTGTAGCGATCACTGGCTGTGATCGCCAGGGGCGTATCGGCTCCACGTTCCTCCAGCTTCGGTGACCAGGCGGGTGGCTGTCTTGTCGTGGTAACCGAGGGCCTTCGCGATGACGGGAGCAGGGGCTTGGAGGACGAGCTGTCGGATTGCGGCGGTCCTGCCGCGCTGCGGCGGGACGCCGATCTCGCGCAAGTGGACTTGAAGGCTGACCGGGTTCATCGGCTGGCCGGGCTGGCGTCCGGGGAAGAGCCACTGCGAGCTCCTGCTGCTGGCATAGGGCTGGTGCTGGCAGGACTGGACGTATGCCCTCATGAGGTCAGCGACGGGCTGCGGAAGTGGGGAGGGTGGATCTCCCAGCCGGACGGTGACGGTGGTCCCGTCGTCGATGACGTCGTTGGCAGTAAGGCGGACGATACGGGTGACGGGTTGCGCGTAGAGGAGAACGAGTGCGGCGGCGACCCGGGCCCGTAGGGGCAGGGAGTCGTCGTTGAGGACCCGCCGTAGAACGGCGAGTCGGTGGTGCTGATGCAAGGGTGTTTGGTCCTGGCTGACGACCTGGGGTGGCAGGGCGAGGCGGGGCATCCGGCCCGTCTTCATGCACCAGCGCAGGAACGTCTGGGCCGGGCGACGGGTGGCCCGCTTCTCGGTGTGCCAGGCGTCGAGGTCAGCCTGCTGGCAGTGTTCGATGGTGCGGCCTCGGTCGGCGAGCCGAGCAAGGAAGGCGCCGGCCTGGGAGATCTCCTGTTTCGTCTGGTTGGTCTGGGAGCGTCCCAGCGGTCCCTTCTCCGCCTTGCTCCGCAGGCGCCGCATCTGGTGCCAGGTGGCGAAGTGCTGAAGAAGTCGCCGGTGTTCGGGGTCCTCGACGGTGGCGAGCCGCTCGGCCAGCCAGCGCTGATAGAGCAGAAGCTGCCGGTCGACGCGTGGCAGGACACCGCTGTCCATCAGCAAGTCACGCAGGTGGACGACAGTTCGCCAGGGTGTTTCCTGGTGCAGCCCGTCGTGGGTGAGCGGGATGCTGCCGGCAGCCAGGCCGCGCAGGAGACGGACGACATTGGGGTTGCGGAGCCAGATCAGGCGGCTCTTGGGCCGGTCCATCTCCTTCAGGGAGGTGACCAGCGGTTGCAGCGAAGCGGCAATGTGGCCTGTGCCGTCGTCGGCCGAGAGTGTCGGTGAGGGTGCAGCGTTCGCAGAGGCGTCCGCCGAGGAGCAGCCCTTCGAAGCCGCAGCGGTCGCAGAAGAAGTCGCGGGCGATGCCCGCGCAGTCGCGGCAGATCGGCGTGCCGGTCGCGTCCCGGCCTGGCAGCAGCCGGTCGGCTCGGCAGCCGGGGCAGCAGCCGCGGATACGCATGGCGCGGTCGTAGCAGGTCCGGCAGATCGGACCGTCTGACCACTCGGCGGACTTCGAGGCGCGACGGCCGCAGCGGGCGCAGTCGCGGATCATCCACCGCTCGTACTCCTCCGGCGTCACCGTTTACCCCTCCGGCGTCAGCCGGACCCGCGTGGGCCGCCAACGTCCCTGATGGGGTCGTTTCCGCGCGGTCTCGGACCCGCCGCCAGGCCGAGTGTCGCGTATTCGCATCCGATGCAATTGACGTCGGTAGGAACAACGGAACAGCGGTTGGCGCTAAGTGGTCCGTTCCGGAAATCCTTCGGGGGTTGATCAAGCCGCCAGTGCGGCGGAGGATTCTTCCTGGTGATCGGCGGTGTGCCGGTCGAGTCT